>JBHEKZ010000440.1:0-19095 GCA_041859025.1 Melioribacteraceae bacterium
GGTACGGCAAAGGTTCTATATGCAAAAGGATGCGATATAAGTGGGACAAGTTATGCAAGCGATCTCAACACAGCGCTAACGTATGCTAGTCAAGCTGATTACGTAATTTTCTTTGGCGGTCTCGATCAGACGCAAGAAGGAGAAGGTTTTGATCGTGTTAATAACTCGATTGAATTACCGGGTAAGCAAAAAGATTTAATTAAACTGCTTTCATCAGCAAACAAGAACATTATAGTTGTCTTAATTAGCGGAGGAATTTGTACTGTTACTCCCTTTGTAAACGATATTAAAGGATTACTCTACGGTTTTTATCCGGGACAAGAGGGAGGCAATGCGATTGCTCAGGTTTTATTTGGAGATTATAATCCAAGCGGAAAGCTTCCGGTTTCAATGCCTACAACTGATTCACAGCTTCCGGATAGAACTTCAAATAATTTAGACAACAACGTTGGCGGCGGTTACCGCTGGCTGGATAAAAATAGCGCTACTCCACAATATGCTTTTGGATATGGCTTAAGCTACACAACATTTGCATACAGTAATTTTCAAATGTCTCATACTGGAAGAGCTTATTGGGATGATAATATTTGGTTTAAAGTGGATGTTAAAAACACCGGAACGCGAGCAGGAGAAGAAGTTGTTCAGTTTTATATTGGAGGCAGTACCGGTTTTATAACAAGAAACAAAAAAGATTTAAAAGGATTTCAAAAAATTAATCTGGAGCCGGGGCAAACAAAGACACTTACGTTTAGTGTAACACCAAACGAACTTTACTATTTCAGACAGCAGAACAACAGTTACGAAATTGATCCGGGTCCATACACATTCTATATTGGAAGTTCATCGGATAACCTTTTATTTACCGGCAAGTTTGATATAATTAACAGACCACCAAAACCGGATTTGCAAGTTGCTAACATTTATACTGTTCCCCGCTATCCGCTAGAAGGGGAGAAGGTAATATTCCTTGCAACAATATTAAATCGAGGTACGGGACCAAGTCCGGCATCAACATTTCACGAAGTAGTTTTCAAGGTGAATGGTAAAATTGTTAGTCGCTCCGTTGCTTTAAACGATTCAATCGCAAAAGGGGGAATGGCGCTGGTTTGTGGAAACGTAGGAGAAACAACGGATAATTTAATTAACTATTGGGTTGCCGAAAAGCCGGGTACTTATACAGTAGAGGCAATGGTTGATGATAAGAGCGCGATTACTGAAATGGTTGAAAACAATAATTCAAAGACAACGACATTCAAAGTATACAATCAGCCGGCGGTAAATCTTGCGCTTAAGAAAAAAGTAACTTACTCATCGGCGGAATCGCTTGATTACATTGGCGAAAATGCAGTAGACGGAAACTATGCTTCTAGATGGTCCTCTCAGTTTTCCGATCCGCAAACGTATATGGTTGACCTTGGCACGCAGCAAGAGTTTAATCAAATTAGAATAACGTGGGAAGCCGCATACGGTAAAGAGTACATTATTGAAACATCAAATGATGCATCAATTTGGAAAAAGATTGTAGATCAAAAAAATGGCGGCGGAAATATTGAGAAGTGGAGCGTGACGGAAAATGCAAGATACATTCGTCTTACCGGAACAAAACGCGGTACTGAGTATGGCTATTCCATCTATGAATTTGAAGTTTACAATCAAACAACTTCATCAGTTGAAAAGGAAGAAGATAGCCTTCCATTCAATTATTCTCTTGGCAATAACTATCCTAACCCGTTTAATCCGGAAACAGTAATTAGATACGAACTGGCGCTAAATAGCCACGTTACCTTAAAAGTGTTTGATGTTTTAGGTAGAGAAGTAGCAACGCTTGTTAATGAAATTCAGAATCCCGGTGTTTATTATTCAAGGTTGCAAGCTAATAAGCTGCATTTATCAAGCGGTGTGTATTTTTACAGACTGCAAGCGGGTGGTTTTATTTCTACTAAAAAGATGTTACTTTTGAAATAATATTTTTGATAGTGCGGATTGTAATTACTCTCCGCACTATTGTCTTTTACTTTTAAATGCAGAGTAGCATCTTTTTTTTGTTAAGAATACTATAATACAATATAGATTTAATTTGTGGGTGGTTTTAATAACTATCGGCGGTTATTCTTACAATTAAAATAGAGACCTATCATGTTACGGCTACAGTTAGTTGCAGTTTTTTTTCTAGTATTCAATTCTGCAATAACTTCTCAATTCAAAACTCAAAACCCCAATCCTCAATCAAATTCTTTATTTAAAGTTTTTTTTGTAAACGAAAATACCGGCTGGGCGGTTGGTTCACTAGGAACCTTAATGAAAACAAAAGATGGCGGGAAGAATTGGACTACTCAGTGCATGGGATTTAGTGCAATTAGAGATTTGTATTTCGTTGATGAAAATATCGGTTGGATAGTAACCGGCGGAGACCTTCATGATTCTGCCGATGGAGCGATTTTAAAAACTACAGACGGCGGGCTGACGTGGAGAGACCAACTTAGAGATCTTTGGGACTATTCAAAAGTGACTTATCCATTTAGGGTTTTTCGCGCTATAACTTTTATTGACAGAAATAGGGGTTGGGCTTCCGGATCAAAATGGGTAAACGATACCTTAAACGTGGCCGTAATTTATAAAACAACAAACGGCGGCGAAACTTGGAATGAAATCTTTTCGAACAATAAAAGATATTCGGGTATATCACAAATCCAATTTGAAAACCAAAACACCGGTTATATGCTATACTCAAATAATGCTCGTGTGGAAATTGATAAAACTACTGACGGAGGTTTTACTTGGAAAGAATTAGAAGGGGGTCTAACAACCGGTTCTTTAATGTGTTTCGAAAAAAATGGTGCTGCTTTTTTAGCTTCTGATTACAATACTGGCATTGTTGAAGTAAACGAAAATGGAGCAGAATGGAAAGTTGTGTGGGATTATAAGAAATATTTGTTGAGTCATTTTTCTGGACAAAAGCCGACAATTACGAAAATAAAGTTGGCAGGAAATAAGGGTGTTGCTATCGGAACTTTTTATGTGAAAGGTCAGGGTAATATTCCATTTACAATCTCTACTAACGATAAGTTTGAGACAGCCGATATAAATATTTTTCATGAGCTTATGCTAAGGGGAGATGGACTTGTTTCTCTCCCTGATCCATTCAACTCTGTCTATACTTTAACTGGAATAAAATGGTTTATAACAACCAGCGTATTTAGAGGTTTTAGCAGAATGCAATCGTACGGAAATAATCTATTGGTTTCGGATGACATGTGCAGAACGCTGAACTATACATCAAAAATTTACTTTGAGAAAAATCTAAACGACCTATTGTTTAATGACGCGATTGGTTTAATCTGTGGCGAAAAAGGAACTATTCTACGCTCGGAAAACAGCGGTAAAACTTGGAAAGAAGAGACTCCAATTACGGATAAAAATTGATCATCTGTCTTTGTTTTGAAAGATGGCAGTTACATAACAGGCGGAGAAAAAGGATCTTTATTTAAGTCTGTTGATAATGGAAAAACATGGCAGAATAAAAGCTTAGATGAGAAAGATCATACATATTCAATTTTCTTTGCTGATGAAAAAAAGGGTTGGCTCTGTGGCGGCTACAAAGGTGATTCCGGAAATCCAACCCAGCATGCAGTAATTTTTAATACTACCGATGGTGGAAGTTCTTGGATAGAACAATTTAGAGAAACCGGAAAAACACTATATAGCATTTATTTTACAGATGAGAATACCGGGTGGGCTGTGGGATCTAAAAAATATGTATATAGGACAGTGGATGGAGGAAAAACGTGGATTATACAAACACAGTTTGGCGGAGCTAGCTGGCAGGATAACCGGAATATTTATAAGGTTCAATTTATAAACAAGAACATTGGGTTTATATTTATGAATGAGAATGATTATAAACTGATTTATAAAACTATGGATGGCGGCAATAACTGGACAGAATTATATAACACTGTGGAAAGCTATACTGTAGCATGGAGTAGAAATCTAGCCGAATTAAAAGATGTTCTTATAATCGACGAAAACACCATGTATGCCTTTGGTAAGGGTCAATATATTTCACCGGAACATGGAGTGATTTTAAAAACTACCGATGGTGCTAAAACGTGGAGTGTAGTCAAAAGAGAATTGTTGTTTTTCAATAAGGCAGTCAATTACAATGGACATGTTTGGGCTTGCGGCGAAAACGGATATATTGTAAATGATGAAGACTTTAATTTATCGTTGACAGGTTTTGAAATCGCTGACGTCCTCAGCTTACCTGCAACATATTCGCTTTATCAAAATTACCCCAACCCATTTAACCCCGAAACAACTATTGAGTACACAATACCTAAACCGGGTAATGTTGAACTAAAAGTCTATGATATTTTGGGAAGGGAAGTCGCAACACTTGTTAATGAATTCAAACAAGCAGGAAAACACAATGCAAAATTTTCTATTGACGGTCGTAATTGTTCGTCGGGTATTTATATTTACAGAATAAACACAGAGGATTTTTCTCTTGTGAAGAAGATGATGCTTATAAAATAACATAGGTGAGCTATGAGTAAAATTAGGTTTGGAATTATTCCTGTCGCCAGCAGTTTTCTTGATGTTCCCTTTGAAGAGGTAGCACCTGAATGCTGGCATCAGTTAAGTGCAGTTGGTGGGGAAAGACTTGCGGAAGAAAATGTAAATGAAGAGTTGCCAGTAACATATTTTGTTTTAACCGGTGGAACGGAACAAATAGTTCTTGATCACTTTGCAAAAAGAAGGGAGCTATTTGAAAACGAACCGGTCATTTTAATTGCACACCCTAACAGAAATTCACTTCCGGCCTCCATGGAGATTTTGGCGCGGCTTCATCAGCTTGGCGCTAAAGGTAAGATTATTTATTTAACTGAAACTGGTGATAAGGACTATCTAAACGAACTTGAAAAAAACATAATGCATCTCTCCGTATATCATCAGCTGAAGAAAATAAAAATAGGATTAGTTGGCGAACCATCCGATTGGCTGGTTGCAAGTTCGCCGGAAATTGAAACAATTAAAAAGGTCTGGGGTCCTGCTGTAGTTAAAGTTCCGTTGAATGAATTGAAGGAAGCTATTGCTGAAGTGAAAGATGAAGAAGTGGAAAATGAACACTTCACTTTTACTAAGAAATCTACCGAAACAAAAGAGCCATCTAAAAAAGAAGTAAAACAAGTAGTCAGGGTATACGGTGGTTTGAAAAAAATTATTCAGAAGTATGAATTAAATGCTGTTTCCGTTCGTTGTTTTGATTTGGTGTTGGATATGCAAACAACAGGCTGTTATGCACTATCTAAGCTCAACGATGATGGTCTTATTGCCGGATGTGAGGGAGATCTTGTTTCAACACTTGGTATGATTTGGGCAAATGCTATAACAGACCAAACAGTATGGATGGCTAATCCTGCGCAAATTGATGAGCAGAACAATACCGTTTTATTTGCTCATTGCACTGTTCCAACAAGCATGGTTCAATCATACAAATTACGCTCTCACTACGAATCCGGGTTAGGTGTAGGTATAGAGGGAGAGTTTTCGAAGGGAAAAGTTACACTGTTGAGACTCGGCGGAAAACAATTAGAAAAGATTTGGATAACAAGCGGGGAAATTGTTGAAACATCAAATTCAGAGAATCTTTGTAGAACGCAAGTTACAGTTAAGTTGCATGGATCGGCCAAACCAAGTGATTTATTGAATGAACCGCTGGGAAATCATGTATTAATTATGCGAGGGAGTTACACTAAGGATATGCATAACTGGTGGGAAACATTTATTGAATAGGATAAAGTTTAGAATTACGAACACTTTGTTGGGCTGTTATGTGAATAAATGTAGTGCATAAATTAATCTCCTCCCATATCACAATTTACTTGCTGCGAAAAACGCATTTATAACTGCGAAATTAATTCATTGGTAATAATACCAATCAGCTAACTTAAACGTTTACAAAAGACTTTTTTAAAAGGTATGATTATTGTGGAAATAGTTGATTAATTTTGAGTGTACAAAATGGCGTACGTTCACATTTTTACAATCTACTATTAGGAGGGATTATGAGTTTGATTATTCGTCGTTTAGCAATTCTATGCCTATTACTTTTTGCATCACAATCTTATTCACAATGGAGTTTAACTGTTCTTGATCCTCAGCAGACATGGAACACCGCTCCGGGGAACATAGAAGAAGCTGTTTTTTCTATTGGACAAAAAGGGCTTTATAGCCAGGTGAGTGCTTACTTAACTTTTTCAGCAAAGGGGTCCAACTTTTATACAAACAATCCGTTGGAAGTAGTTTATAATTTTGAGTTACCCGAAGGGAGTATAGTTTCAGATCTATGGTTATGGATCGGAGATAAGATCAGTAAAGGAAAAGTTTTGGATGTATGGACTGCATCTCAAATCTATGAAAGCATTGTAAACAGAAGGCAGGATCCGGCAATACTAAAAAAGATTGGCACAAAGAGTTATCAGCTTCGTGTTTATCCGATGGGTAAAAATGAAACGCGTAAAGTTAGAATTACATATTTAGCTCCGGTTGTTTGGAGCGAAGCAAATGTGTCGGTTGGTGTTCCTACTGAATTGCTTAAAGTTTCCCGCTACCAAGTTCCAAAAGTATATCTGAAAACTTGGACGAGCATGGATTGGAAGAATCCGTACATTTCAACTTCTGATAAATCGTTTAATAAGGTCAACGATTCTTTTTTCGGCGATCACTTTGAGATGGATATTTCCAGCCTTTCTGCTTACAGCACCAACAATATCGTATTTGATAATCCAATGATTGGTGGTGTCTATTTTAAATATTACAAGCTTGGTAACGAAGGTTTCTATCAACTCTCCGTAATGCCGGGAAATTCATTGACCGGAAATTCTAAAAAAGCGCTTTTTTTAATTGATTATGATTCAAGAAAAAGCAATACGACCAGAGCTACATTATTAACCAACTTAAAGCTTCTTTTGAAATCCAGCTTTACCTCTAACGATAGATTCAATATTATGTACTCCGGTCTCAATATTGGTAAAGCCTCTGAAGAGTGGGTAAGCGGAGATCAATCAAGCGTTGATAAAGTCTTTGCCACAGTAACCGAAAACTCGATTTCCACCTACAGTAACTTACCGGCACTTATCAAAGAAGGGTGCGATTACTTAAATAAGAAGGGTGCTTCGGGTACAATTTTCTTGTTGTCAAACTCAGATCAGCTTGGAAGCAATACTACGGCCAATCAATTAATTAACGACATTCGAAATCTGATGTCAGTTAATTATCCGGTTATGGTTTATGATTATAACGATAAAGATTATGTGTACTATTACTTTAACAACAGATCTTATGTTGGAAACGAATATTTGTATGATAATCTAAGCAGGCTTACCGGCGGAACATATCAGAGAATAGGCACCAGCATCAGCACTACACTTTCAGAATTATTTACCAAACTAAACGGTACGGTAAATTCGTTCGATTTGTACACAACACTGCAGTCGGGTTTTTGCTACAGCAGACAAGCATTGAGCGGAAAGGGAGAAGTTGTTTCTCTTAATAAACCAATATTACAAATTGGAAAATATACGGGCGAGTTTCCTTTCATTGTTAAAACTTCAGGCATGTTTAATTCTACACCGTTTACTCAAACTATGATGATTGATGATGCGGTGAATAAAAAAGGGGAAGATGTTATCCCTAAGACTTGGGTCGGTAATTACATAAACACGCTTATGAATTCTACAATTACCAATTCAGTTATTAACGAAATCGTTGGATTGAGTAGAACTCATCAAATATTAACAAATTACACTGCTTTCTTAGCTTTAGAGAATGACACTTCGTGGTGCTATACTTGTTACCAAGACGATGGGAAACCAATCGGTGCTACAGACGTAGAGGCAACATTAGAAATCCCAACAGAATTTTCTTTAGATGCTTATCCGAATCCATTTAATTCGCAAGTTACAATTACGGTTAAGTTGCCGAATAATATGCTTGGACAAAAACTCTCGTTCAAAATATTCAATACTCTTGGACAAGTTGTTAAAACATTTTCTTCCGATGAAATCCAAAATAAAAGTGTAGTTAAGTTGTTCTGGGATGGCAAGAATGATTTTGGTGAAGTTATTTCGAGCGGAGTTTACTTGTTTAGTGTTAGCGGCGGAAAATTTGTTAAGACTTTGAAGTTAATGTACATGAAATAAATCTCCATAATTTGTGCAAAACGCCCGCTTATTGCGGGCGTTTTTGTTTATTGAAACCAGCCCCCATTTTCGCCTTCTATTTTCGATAATATTAACACCAACGGTAGTTAATAATGAAACGCTTATGTATTTCGGTATGTTTGCTAATATTGATGGTCCTCTTGAGTAACTGTTCTACGGTACTTAACACAACGACTTAAGACATTGAAATCAAATCTGTTCCGGCAAATGCAAAAATCACAATCGATGGGAAAAAATTTGGTACAACTCCTCAAGTAGTTAACATAGATCGCGGCTCAGTTCATGTTGTAAAGCTGGATTTAGATGGCTACGAGCCATACGAAACTCAACTAACAAAGAAAATTTCGATCTGGTTTTGGGGAAACGCGCTTAACGGATTTATACCGGGAATGATAGTTGATATGTTCACCGGCTCTATGTACAATTTATTGCCGGAAGGAATATCTGTTGAACTTCAAGCCGCCAAGCCGGAACCAACAAAAAAAACTAAATGATTTTCAAACACCACAACAAGAACACAAAAAATGGCGCTCACAAGGCGCCATTTTCTTTTGGTTGCAATAGATTATTATTCGAAGAACAATTTTTGCTTTGTATCTACTTCATCAGTTGATTCATAGTAAAGAAGCTCTTTCTCCGAGACAACCTTGCATTTGCCCAACATAGAATTTTTGCTAACAAAGTTTTTCAAATCAGCTTCTGTAATAAATTTGATTAGAGAATAATAAGACGACTTCTTTTCTAATTCCTCCGGCAGAAGATTAACAATATAGTTGCTGAAGGATTCGAACTTTTCCGACCAAGTTGGAAAGCCGTTTTGAAATCCAAGCGCACCCTTAATTACTTTTAAATTCTTAAGTAACTTGTCAAACTCGACTTTATTAAATTTATCAGGAATTTGAAATAATGTTTCTTTGCTTTTGCTTAAAACAATTTCAAACAACTTTGTTGTAAGTTCTCTAGCTTCTTTGGTCCCTTTATCGTTTGCAATAGAAACATAAAATCTTCCAAGTGCGGACTGAACTTGAAATGGAGTTATGCAAACATATTTTGAAAGTGTATCACTCTTGCTGCATTTGAAGTGAGAAACTGAATAGATACCGTAAGCGGCTGTAGGATCAGTCATTCTGTAAAACTCTATACGGAAGTTCACTTTCTTCCACTCAACTTCTTGAAGCAATAGCTTATCAAAGCCATATTCTAAATAAATATCGGCGCCGCCGTCAATAATTCCCCACAAAGCATCTCCGCCAAAGTAGCTTGCTCGAATAATTTTTCCGGTAGGAATATCATTGCCCGTCAATGCGGGAAAGTCACCGTCTGTTTGTGCGCGACTAAGTACAGAAAATATTAAAATAAATAAGTAAACTAACTTGAAAGGAAATCTACTCATAAACCGAGCTCAATTTTTTTCAATTCAATTTTTTCAATATCGGCAACGCCTAGATTGTATTTTTGTGCCAGATCCATGAAAATTCTTCCGCGAGCGTTATCTTCTTTCTGTACTTTCAGCTCAATGCGTTTTTTGATTACAATGTCATAACCAATTCTATCAACAGCAACAGCATCGCTTCCTATTAACAACGTTTTATATTCTGTAAAGAACTGGGGATTAGCCCCTGGACCGCCGTTAAAGCATCCTTTAATTCCATCTACAATATTTAAAACAACTTTATCACGCAAAGGAGGAAATGCGCAGACCTCGGCAGTTGTTTCGTGCCAGAGCTGTTTATGCAATCTGCCGGTGTTTGAAACACTTCCATAAGCAAGATTTTTTAAGCAGAGAGTTATTGAAGAGCCGGCGTTTTTCAATATTGGAACATTGATGATCTTATCGACCATCTGAGTAACAATTTTTGTGAAGTAAGAATACTTGCCTTCATTAACCATATAAGGAATTGTGGCGCTGTCATATTTTTCTTCGCAGTCAGCCATGTAATACCAGTCTTTGTCAATCATTCGTTCACCGTAGAGTTTTCCATTTTCATCATACATTTTTCCATTCTCGCCGCGTTCTGTACCAATGATTTTAATACCTGGAAAATTTTCTTTTGTGAACCCGGCTTCTGCTAATTGTTCTTCTCGTCTATCCCAGATAAGAATTTTGTCTTTAGGTATTCCGGCATCGGTTAGCTGTTTAACTATTGCCTGCGTTACTTCAACGCTTGTAGATAATGTTGGTCCGGCAACCGGATTTACTTTTAATCCGATTCTGTCTTTTGGCGAAACAAATTTTAACCAAGCATCTTTGAGCGATTTTGCCCCGGTCAATTCCAGCATTCCCTTTGCCAGCATATCGTAAGCGGCTTGTCCATCAATTTTGTTGTCTGCAATAGATTTAGCGTGATCAACTTCAACAACTTTTCCCGGATACAAGCCGGGCATAGATAAATTTGTGCGTGGGTATTTTAACGCGTCTTCAATGTTTGTTTTTGGCTTTTCCGGCGCGGCTGCTGATTGTGCTAAGAGAGAAGAGCTTGAGAATAAAACAAAAACTAGTAAGGTAATAATTTTAATTAGGCAAAAATTAAGTTTGAGTGAAGTGTTTTTTGTTTTCATGGTAAGACCACATTTGTGATAAGCAAACTTAGAAATATCGCCGGTGAAATTGTAGATCAAAAAAAAGGAAATTATTTATGCGGTTGAAGCCTTCCGCTTTGAAAGACTGACTTATATTTTCTGTAAATCTTGTCGTTCTTAGGCAGAGCTCCCTTTATCATACATATTTCAAGGGCAAAATCGTTTGCCAGAGTGTTAATTTGCTTTAGCGGGAGATTGAATAAGTATCCTAAGCAGAGAATGGCCGCAAAAGCATCACCGGCGCCGAGGGTATCAATTACCGCTTCTTGTTCTATGCGTTTAAACTTATCAGATTCTGATGCGGTATATAGCTCGGAGCCTTTTTCTCCCAATGTTAAACCAACCAGCTCAATATTAAATTTATCAATTAACTTATTGATCGCAAAGAAATTGTCGTTTGGAAGCGAAAACAAACGTTTAAGAATTTCAAGCTCCAGCTCGTTTATCTTAATCACATTGCATACTTGAAGAGTTTTCTCAACAAATTCTATTGTGAAGAAATCATGACGAAGATTTAGATCGGAAAAATATTTCTTCCCGGGAATATCTAATAAAGATAAAATTGTATTGCGAGAGAATTCTTTTCGAGTAGTAAAAGTACCGAAGTAAAGTAAGTCGGTTTCTTTGTTTATGATTTTTTTAGCTGATTGGTTAATGGAAAGATGATCAAAACTGCATTCTGAAGCTATCTTGAATATTGGGACCTTGTTTTCATCGAGAGTTACGTTTACAGTGCCGGTGGAATGAATTTTATCAATCGAAATAGTCTTGGTATTAAAGCCGAGCGAAGTAAGAAGAGTCAGCAATTCTTTTCCATTAGCATCCTTTCCTACGGAAGAAATAAAATTAGCCTTACCTAAAATTTTGTTAATATGATAAATAAAATTAAAGGGAGCACCGCCCAATCTTTTCCCATCAGGATAAACATCCCAGAGTATTTCTCCAACCGAAGTAATGTTTGTTAGCAGATTCGTTTTGTCCTTAAAAGTTTTTGAAGGAAATCTATGCTGATGTGGCAATCAAATGTTTTTCTTCATACAAATGCTTTCTTTGTTACCAACATACTCACCATAATTGTCAATCCATTGATAATGCATCCGTTCATATAAAAATATTGCTTCGGGTTGATTTACTCCGGTTTCCAGATAAATAGTTTTCTTGTTCAGTTCACTTGCCCACTTTTCCAGCTCTTCTACGATTATTTTTCCTATTCTTCTACCCCGATATTCCTTGCGAACATACATCCTTTTCAATTCAGTACTTCCCTCATGCTCAAAATCTCTAAGGCAACCACAACCGGCTGCTATACCATCGATATAAATAACAATTGTATGCGCATCTTCGAGAATTGTATTTCCTTTTTCATATAACTGCTGAGTTTCGGGATATCTTTGCCAGAGTTCTTCGTCAAGCAGTTTCACTAATTCAAGAAAATCCCTGTCACTTCCGCTCGTTCTTTTTATTTCCATTTAAAACAAGAGCCGTTTTAATTTATGGATTCGTACGGGTAAGCCGCTACGTTTCAGAGTTACACTGTAAAATTGCTAATCAAACGGAATAAAGCAACTTTATCTAATAAAATTTTGCTCTACACCTCCGTTAGTCATTTTGACTGGTTTGATAAATCCTTCCTCGTCAAAATACATTCGGTCAACGCAAACAACTCTAAAGTCTCTGGTAACTTCTCCAATTGGTCTGCGATGATAAACAATGTACCATTTATCTTCTCCCGGAATCTGAATTACTGAATGATGCCCGGCTCCCGTTGCAACCTCTTTATCTTGCTGAAGTATTTTACCGATTCGTGTAAAGGGTCCGATTGGATTATCCGAAATAGCATATGCAACGCTATAGTTTGGACCGCCCCATCCACCTTCCGACCACATAAAATAGTATTTGCCGTTGCGCATAAACATAAATGGTCCCTCAACGTAATCTTTAGGGGTTATTTCCTTAAAAACTTTTCCATCTTCAAAAGGTATGAAACCGGTAAATTCTTTATTAAGCTTTGCAATGTTGCAGTGTCCCCAGCCGCCATAAACTAAATAGTGAGAACCATCTTTATCTCTAAACGCGAATTGGTCTATAGGCTGCGCATCGTTATGAAAATCTGCAATAAGTGGTTTTCCTAAGTAATCTTTGTAAGGCCCGCCCGGAGAATCGGCTACAGCTATTCCAATTCCGCCGGCGTGGCTCGAGCTATCTTTTGCATCCCACATTGGTCCGCCCGGGCGCTGAAGATCGTTAGCGGAAAAGAACAGGTAAAATTTGTTCTCTTTTTCTATAACCGACGGAGCCCAAATAGCTTTGTGCGCCCACTTAACAATAGATGTATCAATAACGCTTGAATGTTTTTCCCAAGTAATCAAATCTTTTGAAGAAAAGGCATCGAGGAAAACTTGTTTCTCATAGACATCGGAGTAAGTTGGATAAATCCAATATTCCTTGCCGAAAATTATTCCCTCTGGATCGGCATATCTGCCTTGAATAATTGGATTGCCGCTGAATTTTGTACTTTCATTACTTTGTGCTGATAGCACGATAGTGAATAAAAACAATGCTGCTGCTAAAAGTTTTTTCATATTTAGTCCGGAATTAGGAATGTTTTCAAATTATGCTCGGCTTCTATCTTTCAATTGTTATATCATACTTGCTTAATAAACCGCTTACCCCATCAATAGAAAATTTTGCTTTAGATATTTTATTCTTTTCCGGGTCAATAGTGTAATTGTAAGCCGATCTGAAATCACAATTTGACAAATTAGAATTTTCAAAGAGAGTTTTATTTAAGTCGCATTCTGAAAATAATGAGCCGGATAAATCTGCATTAACAAAATCGGTTTCTCTTAGCTCGCATTTGTTAAATGCCGTTTTGCGGAGTTTGAGATTATAGAATGACGCTAAGTTTAGCTGAGAGCTTTCAAATTCCATGGTGAGCAATAGTTTATTGCATGTTGAAAATTGTAGTCCAATTAACTTACAGCTTGTAAACTTAACATCGCGAAAGACCGTGTCCGCAATCTTAGCATTACTTAACTCGCAATTAATAAATTCGCAGCCGATAAATACATTGCCTGATAAATTAACATTTGTAAGGCGGCAGTTTGTAAAGACACAGTTTTCATATTCGCCGTTAGCAAAACCATCTTTAGCAAAATCGCTGCCGGAATATTTAACGTCGCAGAAATAATTTCGTTCGCTCATTAGCTCTTCTTTTTCTTTGCGAGATTTTCTTTAACTCGATATTTAACAATTTTGCTAATCAAATTAAGTGGCAGCTTTTCATCTATTGGAAATTGAACGGCGCCTTTAGAGCTTTTGTATTTCGAGAGCTCCTTCTTAAAAGCTTCAATGCCCGAAGGCGCCGGGTAAAAACCTATATGGTTTTTATAAGCCGCAAAGTGGACGAGATTTCCGTTCAGCTTAAATGTAGGCATTTGATAACTGATTGCTTCCTGGGCATCCGGCGCCGCTTTGGATATTGCTTCTCTTAAACTTATCAGCCCGGTTTGAACTTCTTGTGGGAAAAGAGAAATGTATTCATCTATGTTTTGGAATTTTAGTTTCGAGTCCATAATGCTTGGATTCCTTTACGATTGTTTTTCTAAACTGCCTTACTTAGAAGATATGTAAGTAATAATCACGCCCTATTCTTTCTGCAAAAACTGTGCGGCTTTATCGAACACAATATTAAAATTTTCGTCTATAAGTTTTTCATTCTCGGTCGTTGTGGGAAACGGAGTGATGTGAGAGTACGCGTAAGGGAAATCAATAATATCAACATTAACCGGTATGTCTCTGTAATCACCTTGAAGAGTGTTTAATACTTCATTTGGGGGAACGACATCATCATTTTTTAGCGGCACCGCGTATATTTTCGAACTAAGCTCTCGCAACCTGCTTTCCCGTAATTCTTTATCCTTGCGGTAGCTTAGCATTGCTTTGAAATAATTGCCGGCAGTATGGCTGCCGCTGAAATAGTGGGCAATTCTTTTATCAAGCTTAAGCTCACTTTCAAGGCGTTCTGTGTAGAAAGAATAGAGAGCTATTGTAGCATCGCTATCCAAAATAAATTTTGAGTTCGGAGCCATTCGATCCAGTGTTGGGCCGCCGCAAAACATGAAGAGTTTAGAGTTATCAAAATAATTGCGCGGATTCGACATCAACAAAATTTCGCTTAGAAATGAACCTATGGAATAAGAGAAAAGATCTATAGTAACATCCGGATGAATTAACTCGTTGTTGCCAGATTTTATTTCACCTATAAGTTTTACAACATCGTAAAATGTTTGCAAGCCGGACCAAAAAAATCTTTGGGGAATCATTTCCACTCTTGCGCTTATTGCTGCGTTCGCGAAAGTAGAATTTGTAATGGACTTTGAGTATTTGCGGCGGTTTTGTGCCACACCATTCATAGAATGTATGTTGCTCCATGCCGCCGGTACACGGTTCATGTGGAATGCAATAGGGAAAAGAAGAACAGTTTTGCCGGTAAGTCTGACAAGTCTTTCTGCCCATGGTAAATATTTTTCCCAGTACTTCTCGTTTAATCCGTGAAAAAGAAGAATCAAGTTACTTCTTTTATCTTCTTGGCTCTTTCGAAAAATAGTATAGCTAAACTCCCGGTTTTCTATTATGTCAATGTCGTCATGTTTTAAAGTGTCCGGGTATAAATCATATAGTCTAGAGTTTTCGTGGGTCAGGTTTTCTTCAAACTCGCAATTGTGTTTCTCGCAGAAATACTTTTTCCCGCCCGGTAATAGTTTCCAGCTGCTCGAGATAAATTTACGGTTAAGAATTTCAATCCCGCTATCTGGCATTATAGCATTAAAATCAAAATCCGGTTTGTAAATATTTTTAAGTGAATCAAATCTTTCTTTGTAGGGCATAATAGATATGCGGAATTATTTTTACGAAAATACCTTTTAAAAGATAGAAATGATAGGCAATACAAATGCTTAGCATTATTAACTACTTTTAATATTGGTAGCCCTAGATTATCTTTTCTTTAGTTGAACTAAAAGAGCCCCTACTGCGGCTATCAGCATTCCGGCAAATTCTTTCATCGTAATTGTTTCGCCAAGAAACACCCATGCTAATATTGCTATTTGAATAAGCATTGTTCCATTGATTATTGAAGATTCCATTGCGGTAAGTGAACGGAGAGACAAATTCCATAGTGTAAAAGCGAGCGCAGTGTTAATTGCTGCAAGCCAGAGTAGAAACAAAATATTTTTTAGACTAATCGGAGGAAATCCTTGTATTGTTGTTCCAACGATAAGCAAAACAACTGAGCCGACACCCATGCTAATAATTGTAACAGTCAGCGGATGCAATCTTCCTCCCCGATTAACGGATCTCCCAAGAATAGCCGCACTTGCATTAGCTATTACTCCAATAGACATTACTATCAATCCAGTAATTTTTGATGCAGATAAATCTGCGGGAAAGAAATAAACCAAAACTCCGGTAATAAATAGAAACGCACCAAACCATTGGCGGGAAGAGGGAACTTCTGCGAGGAGAAAGATTCCCATGACTGCAACAACAACCGGAGTGAAGTTGAGAATAAGACTAACAGTAACGGCCGGAAGAAGGGAGAGACCAAGAAACTGGGTGCCTTGTGTAAATGTGTAGAAAATAAAGCCAAGAGCAATAAGTTTTTGCCAATCGCGCTTTTCTAATTTTTTAATTTCTTCAATCTGTTCTTTTCTTAACGCGAATGGAAGAAGGCAGATAAACGCAAGTGTATAGCGCAAACCAGCGTAGGTTAGCGGTGGAATTTCACCGAGCCCAAGTTTGATAATTATAAATGATGTTGACCATAACAAGGTAACCAATAGCGCAATAAAAATTGCGGAAGTGTGAGATATGTTTTTGAATTTTTCCATTTATAAAACAAGAATCATTTGAGCGAATTAGAGAAATTTATTTTTTCTCTCTGTTTTCCAAACGGTCTTTATCAACTTCTTTTGCTTCACGCATCATATCGGGCACATTGTCTATCTCGGGAGACTCTTCAAGCGATTTCCAGTCAAATTTTTCATCAAGCGGATCGAGTGCTTTCTGAGGATCAAAAAATCTCTCATCGGATTTTAAAGCGTTGTAAGGAGTAAAATCGGGACTCTCTGTAAAGAAATCCGCAAAGTCGTTGGCGCCGGCATCATACTGATTTAAATAAGGAATTCCGAGAACATTCCAGAATGTTTTGAAGATGCTTCCGAAGCTGTAATGCACATGACTGACATAATTCTTTTTAACATAAGGGGAGATAACCATCAGAATGCTTCTGTGTGCATCAATATGATCAACTCCGTTTTGCGCATCATCTTCCGTAATAACAATCATCATGTTTTTCCAGTAAGGAGTATGAGAAAGAAATTCTACAATTCTTCCTACTGCAAGATCGTTATCCGCCATATAGCTTTCGCGGAAAGGGTAACCTGCATCGGCTCGTTCACCAGCACCGTGGTCGTTTGGTATTATCACTGTTAACATTGATGGAATTTCTTTCTTCTCATCTACCCACTTTTCCTTAAACTCTTTTGCGAACATATCAATTCTAAACTGATCCGGAATTGAAGTGTTGTAAGTTGGATAAATCTTTGAAGAGTTTGCAAACAATGGTGCCGGAAGAGGAAAATTTGCTATGTGTCTAATACCGCCATGTTTATACTTAGCATCATAATCAGCGGGTTCAAACATTAACGCAAAGCCGAAATTGAAAAAGCTGATCTTGTTGCGATCCAGATGATCCCACAATGAGCCGGCTTCATTATAGTCTTCGGGATAAATAGCCCCGGCGGAGCCGGTCATTGCAAGCGAACCGGGCGCTTTGGATTCTTCTTTGTATTCTCTGTTGTCGCCATAGTTTGCCGGAACAGTAGTTTCGACCCATTCGTTTGGATAAGTATTTGAAAGCCAGCGGTGCCCGTCGGCGGAAACATCAGAATCAACATAAAAGTTATCGCTGATGGCAAAACGCTTGGCCAATTCAAGATGGTTAGGCATTATGGTTGCGTTGGTAACTTTAGAAGTTTTGTTCTTGTTAGTAAAAGAAACATTGTAGCCGTAACGGGCAATTGTTGAATCGCCATTACCATTTTTGATTTGCCCAAAGATTTCATCGTAAGTTCTGTTCTCTTTGGAAATAAAAACAATGTGCTTTATTGGACTAACTTTTTCTTTGGGATAAATGGGAATCGGATTGTTTTTTCTATCTACAAAACGCTCCGAGCTAGACTGCTCAATTCTGAAATTATTCTCAACCACTTTTTGAGTGAGTAATTTTAATTCATCGTCTGAAGGAATATTAAAAACCGAAACCGTTCCCTTCATCAAACCGCCAATATAGCTTCCTTCTGCGCCTCGTTTAAAAGTAGTGCCGCCGTTTGGTCCGCTGCCGAATCCCTTCGCGTTAGCAACTATTAATTTCTTACCATCATTACTTAATTTGATTTTAGCCGGGAACCAGCCGGTTGGAATATGTCCGAGTACTTCTAGTTTTACAACATCAATAACCGCAACAGCATTTATTCCCGATTCGGCAACATATAATCTTTTGTGATCGTGCGATAAAGTTAATCCGTAAGGAATAACTCCGCGGAAGTTTTTCAGGCGAGAGTCTAAAATCAACTTAATTGTTTTGACGATTTTCTTTTTTTGAATATCTATTACAGAAATATTATCGTTAGTTCCGTTGCTTACAAATGCTAATTTATTAGTTGCTGCAATCGAGTTTGGGCTGGCTCCGCCGATTGCCGGAACATCTTCTATCTTTTCACCAATCTGAATCCCTGTTTTAATCTTTGCAATTATTTTTGGTTGGACTTTGTTTTCAATTACAAAAACCGAAAACGCCTTAGCATCGTAAGGATTACCGAGCCCCGGAACTTCAAACTCATCATTCTTAATTCCATCTTCTGCTTCTTTTGATAAGTAGGCGAATGGAGGAAAGTTCATTCCTTTCTTCTTTTTGTCCAAGGCTTTGATTTTCTTGTATTCATACATTCCAACATTTGCTACAAAAATATTTTTCTCATCCGGCGAAAGTGAAATCCCGAAAGGATAGCGGCCAACCGGAACGTTTTGAATTACTTTTCGTGATTTAGTATCAACAACAATCATTCTAAAATTTATTTGATCCACTGCGAAAAGCTTTTTTCCGTCTTTTGTCAGAACCATATCTCCAATGTATCCGTTTGAGTAGTCATTCTGCTTTGTGCTAGCAGAACAGTCAATAGAATCAATACGGGTTCCGGTAGCGAGATTGAAGAGAAAAATTTTATTT
>JBHEKZ010000443.1:0-6147 GCA_041859025.1 Melioribacteraceae bacterium
CCAATTGCTTCTTCTTTAGTTGCTTCGACCATTTGGCTGTTCTTAGCGCGTACATTAATAGTTACGCTTCTAAAGCTTTCACCTTGAAAGTATTTGAAAATATTCTGGATTGGTATAAACACTTGCTTATCCGGGTTGAAATTTCCCATAACCCAGCTTCCCTGTTCTTCAAGAACACCAACAACCCTGAACTTAAGCCCTTTTACTCGAACTTCTTGTTCGAGAGCGTATCCCTGCGGAAAAAGAGTTTTCGCAATTTCGCTTCCAAGTACAATTACGTTCCTGCCGCCGTTACTCTCAAGTTCGTTAAAGAACCTTCCTTCGCTGAATGATAAGTTAGTAGTCTTAATGTACTCATCATTTGTACCTTGAATCATCACCTGATCTACAGCTTTATCCTTATTCTTAATTGCTTGAAAGCTCCAGACCGTAGGCGCTGTTGCTAAAGGGAGTTTAGCAAGTTGTTTATACTTCTCGTAGTCTTGTAAATCAAGATTTTTTCTATTTCTAAGTTCCCACCATGGGGTATCGTTATTAAACCATTCCCATTTATCGATATAAAGATTGTCTGAACCAAGAGAAGCAACACCAGTTTGAAACGCATTATCAATTCCCTTAATTGCTGTAGACATAAGAACTACCGAAGTAACACCGATAACAATACCCAACGTGGTTAGGATTGAACGAACTTTATTTGCACGTATTGCGCGCAAAGAAATAAGCAATCCTTCTCTCAATTCAAATAATAAATCTTTCATATCAACCTCAGATTTTTGAAACGCCGTTTTTCTTTGGAATATATCTTTCCTTTACATGCTCATCTCTTTCAATCAATCCGTCTCTAATTCTCAAAATACGCTCGGCATGTTCGGCAATGTACTCTTCGTGAGTAACAAGAATAATTGTGTTGCCCTGTTCATAAATTTCATTAAACAAAGCCATGATGTCTTCGCCGGTTTTTGTGTCGAGATTTCCGGTTGGTTCATCCGCTAGAATGATGGATGGTCTGGTTACAAGTGCACGTGCAATTGCAACACGCTGACGCTGTCCGCCGGAAAGTTCATTTGGTCTGTGATGCATTCTATCTGCCAGCCCTACGTGAGCTAACGATTCTTTTGCTCTCTCTTTTCTTTCAGCCGAAGGAACCCCGGCATAAATTAAGGGGAGTTCAACATTATGAAGCGCGTCTGATCTCGGCAGTAAGTTGAAAGTTTGGAATACAAAGCCAATCTCTTTATTTCTAACTTTTGCTAATTCATTATCATTCATCTGACTAACATTAACATCGTTAAAATTATAGATTCCTTTTGTTGGCGTATCCAAGCATCCAAGAATATTCATTAAAGTTGATTTACCGGAGCCGGACGGCCCCATGATGGCGACGTACTCGCCTTTATCAATCTTTAATGAAACATCAGCAAGCGCATGAACTTCTTCCGTACCTACTTGATAGATTTTTGCAATATGTTCTATGGTTATGATGTTCATTTTTTTATTCTCGATTTTGTTAATAATCCCGTTATACGGGGAAATTATTTTTTCTCTGTTTCGCCTTTACGCTTGGATTGTAAAGAAATCTTTGCACCATCTTCCAACTCTTTTGAGATTGCTCTGTAAGGTCCGCTAATAACTTCTTCGTCACCGGTTAAGCCGCTTAGTATTTCGATGTTAGTGTCATCGCTAATTCCAGTCTTTACTTCAATCATTTTTGCCTTACCATCTTTGCTAACAAAAACAACTTCTTTAGCTTTAGCAGCTTTTCCGTTTTTTGGTTTAGCCGCTTGAGCTTCGCCCTCTTCGCCCTCAGCTTCCTTCATCATAGGTTTATCCATTCTAGCAGTAACGCTCTGGATTGGAACGGCAAATACGTTTGCTTTAGTCTCTGTCTTCACATCAGCATCGCAAGACATTCCGGGACGTAATTGCTTATCCGGATCTTCGATCAAAACTCTAACTTCAAAGTTTACAACTTCGTCCTGTGTTCCCAATCCTTTTGAAACAGCACTGTTACCTATCTGAGTAACTTTACCTTTAAATTCTTTATCACCGAATGCATCAACTTTAACAGTTGCTTCGTCGCCAACAGAAACTAAAACCACATCGTTCTCATCAACATCAACGCGAGCTTCCATTTTGCTTAAATCTGCTACTGTTAAGATTTCTGTTCCCGGGCTAAAATTACTTCCAAGTACACGCTGAGCTAATTCTACACTCAACTTGCTTATCGTTCCGTTCATAGGTGCATAAACATAAGTCTTATTCAAAGTCTCGTTAGACTCTTTTAAAGCTGCTTCTGATTGTACTACAAATGATTTCTGAGATTCGTAGCTTCCAAGTGTTTGCAAGTAAGCAGATTTTGAAGCTTCAAGTTCAGCATCACTTGCCAATTTCTTCTGGAACAAACCTTGAACACGTTTATAATCAGCTTCAACTTTGTCCAACTGAGCCTTGGTTGAGCTTAAAGAAGCTTTTGATTGTTCTAATCTTGCAGCAGAGTTATTTCTCTGTGCTTCATAAATATCCGGTTTAATTCTTACAAGAAGCTGACCTTTTTTAACAACGTCACCTTCTTTAACACCTAAATAAACTATTTCGCCGGTTGCTTCTGCGCTGATCATTACCTGGTAAACTGGGTTTATTTTACCGGTTGCAGATACAACTTGTGTTATAGTTTTCTTTACTACTTTTTCTGTCTGGACAGATACAATGTTTTCTTTATCTCCGCCTAGGACAACCAAGAGGATCAGAATAACAATCAACAGACCCAATCCGCCAAAAATGAAGAGTTTCTTTTTTGATTTTTTCCCGTTAGCCATTTCGTTTACTCCTTGATGTAATATTTTTTATTCGAATTTTGAAAAGTCTAATCTACCGATAGCGTTGTTTAGCTTATCATACTGGCGGTAGAAATCGAAAACAGTATTAATTTTATTTCTGAGTGCGTCAATATAATCTCTATTTGCTTGAAGAACTTCGAGGATTGTAGCAGAGCCAAGATTATATCTTTCTTGATTGATCTTTCTATTTTCTTCAGCTGCAGTTACATTCTTAAGAGCTACTTCCAAACTTTTCTTGGCAGCAACTAAATCGTTATGACCTTGCTTAACTTCAATTTTAATTTGTCTTTCCAAAGCTAATAAATCTTCCTTTGCATTCATGGTGCTGATCTCTGCTTGAGTCATTGCAGTCTCGGTAGCGAAACGAGAAAATATTGGAATATTAAGACTTACGCCCACGCTAAGAGATTTTCTATCAAACAGCTTATCTAAAGAGATTGCGCCCGTTCCATAATTATAATTTGCGGAGAGTGATGGTAACACACCAGATCTTGCAATGGTTTCTCCGCTCATAGCAGAGTTAACCGTTAATTGCTGACTCTTGAAATCGAAACGTTTGTCTAATGCAACATTTACCATTGTCTGGATATCATCAAAATTCTTTAGATAAGAATTAGTATCAATTACTCGATCTTCACCGAAAGGACTTACTAATGTGTAATCTTCCATTACATTAAGAGCTAAATAACTTAACAAGCCATTCTTGGATTGATCATAAGCGTTTTGAGCTTGGATCAAAGCTAATTCTGCATTTCCCAATTGAACTTGAGCAGCATAAACATCTGCAATAGCAACAGAGCCAAGTTTATTTCTTTCATTTACACTTTCATAAAATTTCTGGAAGTATTTAACATTTTCTTCTCGCACGCGCATCAAATCTTCTGCATTAAGAACTACGTAATAGAAATCCGTAGTTTGGTAAACTATTGTTTGTTTCAGCTTGGCGATATTGTATTCCGAAGCTTGGAGATTATCTTTTCTCTGACTGATTGTAGCGTAATTAGCCAACCCATCAAATAAAGTAACATTACCGCCAATTCCTGCGCTGTAACTTCTATTCTCTACAGTTGAAGCTGGAACTTCTACTAATTCGCCAAGAAAGTTTCTCTGGCTGCTGCCTGCATCTTCAATTCTTTGCCAGTTAAAATTAGCCGAAGCACCCAGGCTTGGCAATAAATCTCCGTAAGCACTTTTCAATTGTGCTTTTGCGCCATCTAAGCTATTCTTCAATTTGATCAAATTCGGATTTTTCTGTAAAGCTATTTTTACCGCTTCATCAAGCGTCAGCTGCTTTTGAGCAAATGTTGGCATCGTAACCAAGAGTGCCGCCATAATCACTAAGTACTTCTTCATGTAAATTCTCCTTTTGAGAACATTTTTTTGATTTACTGATATTTAAGACGATTTATAGTTTGTAAAAGTTACAGACAAATCAATTTTATTTATTAAGATATTCATCTTTTATCTGCATAAAATAAGCATAAGCCTCTTCATAATTATTTCCAATTTTCCCATCCAGAATCGCGTCTTCAATAGCTGTTTTAATGTCGCCGACTAATTTGCTGGGCTTAATACCACATACACTCATAATTTCTTCACCTCTAACCGGAGATTGGAAAGCCCGCAGCTGATCTCTTTCTTTTACATCTCGGACTTTTTGCATTACTATTTCATAGTTTTCTAAATATCTGCTCACTTTAGTTGGATTCTTACTTGTAATATCCGCCCGGCAAAGTGTTATCAAATCTTCCAAATCTTCATCAGCTGAAACAATTAATCTTCGAATAGCCGAGTCGGTAACTATCTCATCAACAAGCGCAATTGGTCTTAGATGAAGCCGAATTAGTTTTTCTATGTATTCGAGTTTTGTTAAAGGAAGCTTCATTCTATTGAAGATGCTTTTCATCATTCGCGCACCAAGATCTTCGTGCCCATGAAACGTCCAGCCAATTCCTTCGACAAATCGTTTTGTGGGTGGTTTTGCAATATCGTGAACTAGCGCTGCAAAGCGTAGCCAGACATCATTACTTACATTTGCGAGATTATCTACAACTTTACAGGTATGGTAGAACACATCCTTATGATGAAAGTCTTTACGCTGCTCTACTCCGCCCAGATTATGAATTTCCGGAAAGATAACTTTCATCACTCCGCTTTCGTATAAAAGCCTTAAACCAATACTTGGTTTTGGCGATTCCAATATTTTCAGAAATTCTTCAGTAATTCTTTCTTGTGAAACTATTTTGAGTCTCTCACCCATTTCAGTAGCTGCCGAAATAACATTACGATCTATTTCAAAGCTTAGCTGTGAAGCAAATCGAAATGCTCTCATTATCCTCAACGGATCATCATCGAAAGTCTGAAGCGGATCAAGCGGAGTTTTAATAATTCTCTTTTCAATATCACTAACACCGTCAAACTTATCTACTAATTCACCAAAAGAGTTTTCATTCATAGAAACTGTTAACGTGTTGATAGTAAAATCGCGTCGGTTCAAATCATCGTCCAAAGTTCCTGCAGTAACTTTTGGGTTTCGGCTGTTCCGATTATAAGATTCCTTTCTTGCACCGACAAACTCGAAAGCCATTCCATTATAGTGAAAATGAGCCGTCCCGAAATTCTTGAATACTACAACTTCACTTACACCAAATTCCTTAGCTAAATCATTAGCGAATGCCGGACCATCGCCGACCACTAGAAAGTCCATCTCTACTTTATTTCTGCCTAAGAACAAATCTCTAACAAATCCGCCAACCAGATAAACTTCCTCTTTGCGAATCGAAGCGACCTTGGTAAGTTTTTCCAGATATGAGTACTGTATTAATTTCTCTTTGATATTCATTCTTAATAATCGAAGTTCACATCTATTTCAGATGCAAAGTTATAAAACCAGTTAACCATTCTTAAATTTTCTACTGCACTAAATTGTTTCTCATTTGGTTTAGATTTCTTTACAGCCAGTACTGCAAGTTTTTTAGCATTTTCATATTGTTTTGCTTTCAACAAATATTGAGAAGTTAAAATGCAAACATCGGCATCAATTTCATCTCCAGCACTTATGTCCTTTTGAAAATCTTGAATGATTTTTTCAACTTTCCGGGGCTCTTTATTGGTGTAACTAATGATATAAGGAATAATCAGCGTTTCTTTCGATTTCTCATATAGATCGAACAATCTATTTATTCTATCGGTTTCATTAGCAACTAAAAAATATTTTACGCTATCTATACCATCTAATCGCCATAAAAGTTTAATCAATTTCACGCGATTCAAATAATTTCCGATAGGATTCTGTTTTTCGATTAAACCA
>JBHEKZ010000287.1:0-2739 GCA_041859025.1 Melioribacteraceae bacterium
TAGAGCCAACCATATGCATTTCGCCATCTTCATTTAGCCAAATTGGAAGCGGAGTTCCCCAATATCTGTCTCTTGAAAGCGACCAGTCTTTATTATCCTCCAGCCAGTTGCCAAAACGTCCGGCGCCTACTTCAGGCGGGCACCAATTTATCGTTTTGTTTAGCTCAATCATCTTTTGAGCAATTTCAGTTGTGCGAATGTACCAGCTATCGCGCGCGTAATAAATAAGAGGGTTATCGCAGCGCCAGCAATGCGGATAGGAGTGTTTATAATCGTTACCGGCACGATAGATTAAACCGCGTTCTTTCAAATCGCGAAGGACATCCGGATCAACGCCCTTCTCTTCATGCGTTTGGAACTGAATAGTCTTAACAAGTCTGCCGGCAAAAGGAGTCACTTGATCGGTAAATCTTCCGCTCTTAGTCACAGGCTGAACAAAAGGTAAATCAAATTTTTTCGAAACTTCGTAGTCATCCGCACCAAACGCTGGCGCTATATGTACAACGCCGGAACCATCTTCTGTGCTTACAAAACTTCCTGGTATAACATACCAAGCTCGTTTATCGACGGGAACGAAGGAGTAAAGTGGTTCGTAATTTTTTCCGAGAAGATCGTTACCCTTGAGCTCTTCTAAAATTTCATATTCTTCTTTTATTACAGATAGTCTTGCTTTTGCAAGATACATCACGCCATGTTTTTCATGCTTAATCTTTACGTATTCAATTTCAGGTCCAACTGCAAGCGCAACATTAGAAATCAAAGTCCAAGGAGTAGTAGTCCAAACTAAGATGCTTGCGTCTTCATCCTTGAGTTTGAATTTCACATAGACATTCGGATCGTTTACATCATCATATCCTAGAGCAAGTTCGTGTGATGAAAGAGGAGTTTCGCAATGAGGACACTGCGGAACGATCTTAAATCCTTTGTAGATCAATCCTTTTTTATAAAGTTCTGATAAAGACCACCAGATTGATTCGATGTAATTATTTGTGCAAGTGATGTATGCTTCATCAAGATTAATCCAATAGCCCATTCTCTCTGTAAGAGTCTGCCATCCCTCTTTCATTTCGATATGATGATAGACAAGATCTTTTGCCTTCTGATTAAATTCGGCAACACCATATGTTTCGATATCACTTTTCTGATTAAACCCAAGTTGTTTCTCAAGAGCAATTTCAATAGGAAGACCGTGAGTATCCCAGCCGGCTTTACGGTGTACTTGATAGCCAGTCATAGTTTTGTAACGGCAGACTAAATCTTTTAAGGCGCGCGCCATTACATGGTGTATTCCGGGACGGCCATTTACAGTAGGCGGTCCTTCATAAAATGTAAATGATTTTTTCTCGTCGCGTGTAGAAATACTTTTTTCGAATATGTTATTCTCTTTCCAGAACTTCAGAATTTCTTCTTCTATCTTGGGATAACTTATTTTTTCATCAAACTGCTTAAACATTTTTTATCTCGGTAAATGATTTATAACAATAACAATTAACTAAAATTATTCTTCATCCTCTTTTTCATAAGCTTTTATAAGCTCACGTTCAGTTTGGATAAACTCTTTAAGTCGACGTTCAACTTGTTCCTTACGATTGATCATTTCGTTAAGTGTCTGCTGAACATCGGTTAGCATTCTATCGGCTTTAATTTTCGCTTCATCAACGGCAAGCTGAGCTTCCCGCTGAGCATTTGCAACATATTTTTTTATATCGTCTTGCTTGGTTCCCGATTGAACAGACTCTCTCTGCAGAATCATCACTTCGCAGACCGCCATTCCAAAGAAAGACATTGAGCCGAGAGTTATGTTTCTCAAGATGTAGAGTATAAGATTCTCAACAAGCAAATCGCTTAGTCCAAAATACTCTTTGAAAATTGAAACAAGAAGAACACTTACAAAAGCAGAAGCTACAATTACTGCAAACAAAATTTTACCGCCGTAGGTGTATCCAAGTGTTTTGTTGATCAGCCATCCGCAAGCGAAAGAAAATAGAGAGAGAACAAACCAAACAGAAAAATTTGTGTATCCGGCTTTAAATAAATCTGTGCTCAAAAAATTTGAGGAAAATATAATTACCACCAGCAGTGCCGGAGTCAAATAGTAATATTTCTTTATCTCCGTCATAGCTTTTTAATCACTTCTTTCATTATCAAAGTCATTTTGGGTTCGGCAGCCATAGCTGTAGCAATAATTTCCTGTACATCAACGGCTCTTAAAGATTCCGGGAAACATTCATCAGTAATTATACTGAAGCCGAGAACTTTCATTCCCATATGGTTTGCGACTATATTTTCCGGGACTGTTGACATTCCAACTACATCGGCGCCAATATTTCTGAGGAATCTATATTCTGCTTTCGTTTCCAAATTTGGACCCGGTACAGCAACGTAAACGCCTTTCTGAACTTTAACTTTATTTTCAAGTGCAACTTCTTCAGCAAGTTTAATGAGTTCCAAACTGTATGGTTCACTCATGTCCGGAAATCTAGGCCCGAGTTCATCTTCATTCTTACCGATAAGAGGGTTATCACCCAGGAGATTTATATGATCGAGCATAATCATAACATCGCCGCGTCTAAAAATCGGATTCATTCCGCCGCACGCATTGGAAACGATTAAATTCTTCACACCAAGAAATTTCATCACGCGGATTGGATACGTAATCTGCTGCATTGTGTATCCTTCGTAATAATGAAATCTTCCCTGCATGGCAACCACATTCTTACCATTAATCTTTCCAAATAT
>JBHEKZ010000200.1:0-3190 GCA_041859025.1 Melioribacteraceae bacterium
TACCAACGTAACTTTTGTAACATTAAATATAGTGCCGCCGCTCTTTGAGAGCTGTTTTTTTATTGTTTCTACAGCCTGTGCTGAATTTTCAGCTTTCACTTTTTTAGCCACAATTTCTTTTGTAGCAATATTGTTGTTCTCGTCAATTCCGGTAATTAAAAAGCCGTGTGGAGTTTCGGAAAAAGAAATATCCACGTTAATCTTGCGATAACATTCTTTGCTCAGTTCCTTATCAAATGCAAAATCGAAATTGCGGTAAATCCTTGTCCCAATTTTTATTCCATGTAATTCTTTTGTGAATACCCGCTGTCCTTCAACTTTATTGATATTCATGCCAAGCAAAACGTCAGCTTCGTCGTAAAAACAAATGCCGTCGCCGTTAATAAGCGTCTCGGTGGTTCCAATCGTAAAACTTTCTTTTGCCACACCCGTTACTTTGCCAAGATATTTCCCTTTAGATTTTGGTGAAGCGTGTGATGAAACATCATCACCCCGGTCGTTAACAAAATAGGAAGTAAAGCCGCGGTTGAAAGTTCTTTCCGGATCGGGTTCAAATGGAATTACAGAATATCCGCTGGAAGCTTTTTCGTATTGCGGATTATTCTTTATTATATCATCTAATTGCTGCCTGTAAAAGGCGGTTATGTTTTTTACATAGCCAGCATCTTTTAATCGGCCTTCTATTTTAAATGAGGTAATCCCAGCTTCAACTAAATCGTTTAGATAAGAAGAAAGATTAAGATCGCGAAGAGAAAGTAAGTGTTTGTCAGCAACAAGAACTTTATTGTCTGCATCAATTAGCGAATAAGGCAAGCGACAGTTCTGAGCGCACTCGCCCCGGTTTGCGCTTCGTCCGCTTAATTCATGACTCATATAACACTGCCCGCTCAAACTGACGCACAGCGCGCCGTGAATAAAAAACTCAAGCTCGGCAGAAACTTCTTTTTTAATATTTTTTATTTCTACAAGTGTAAGTTCTCTTGCTAGAATAATCCTTTTAATTCCGAGGTCGTCTAGGAGTTTTACTCTTTCTAATTCATAATTATGAGTTTGAGTTGAAGCATAAAGCGGAATGGGCGGAATGTCCATCTCAAGAATTGCCATGTCTTGAAAAATTACAGCATCAACACCAATATCGTAAAGTTTGTTAATTAGCTGTCGGACTTCTTCAAGCTCATCATCGAAGATTATGGTGTTAACAGTAACAAAAACCTTTGCCCAAAATTTATGTGCATAGATTACAAGTGAAGCAATATCATCTAAAGAATTACCCGCAGCAGAACGTGCACCGAAGCTTGGCGCACCAATGTAAACAGCATCGGCCCCGCAATCTATTGCAGCAATTCCGGTTTCCAAATCTTTTGCCGGCGAAAGAAGCTCTAACTTAATTTTATTCATTATCTCTTACTTCATTCTATAAACAGATTTTATCTGCTCATTGTCTGAAATACTAATTCCTAAATCTCTGATTAATCCATCTTCCAAACTGTAAATCCAACCATGAATCGTTAAATCTCTTCCCCGCTTCCACGCATTTTGAACAATAGTGGTGTGGCAGACATTTGCTACCTGTTCAAAGACATTAAGTTCGCAAAGCTTATTAGAGCGCTCTTTGTCAGAATCAAAAACATCAATTTTGTTTTGGTGAATGTGATAAACATCTTTAATGTGTCTTAGCCAATTATCTATTAAACCATGTTCGTTTTTTTCGAGAGCAGCGTTAACACCTCCGCAGCCATAATGTCCGCAAACTATTATATGCTTTACTTCCAAAACATCAACCGCAAACTGAATAACAGAGAGACAATTTAAATCTGTGTGAACAACTACGTTTGCTATGTTGCGGTGAACAAAGATTTCTCCGGGAAGTAAACCTACAATTTGATTTGCCGGCACTCGGCTATCAGAGCAGCCAATCCACAGATATTCGGGCGATTGTTGCTTGGATAGTGTTTGGAAAAATTGCGGATCTTGCTTGCTGGTTTCTTCTGCCCACTTCTTGTTGTTCTCAAACAGAATTTTAAGATCAGACATTAATTCCCTTCTTTTTAGTTATAACGTAATTTAGAGAAGAATAGTTTAGTTAATCTTGTTCTGTTTTTTCCACTTTGGATATAGGTTATTCAAAACCTCAGACGGCCAATAGCCATACCAGCCATAGCCGCGCCTTCTTTCCGGCAAAACTTCCGCTAACGAATAAACTTTTATACCGTCTCGATTACAAAAGAATGGTGTATTTGTTTCAATCTCGTAAAAACGAGCCCAAATTGGAGGCGCGTTTTTATCTTCTATAAGTTTTCTATCCGGTCTTCTGGCATTATACTTAGATTTTAGAGAATCCTCTTTATCTGCAATTACACGAATGCCATACAATGTAGATAACTTCATCCAAGCTACGGCAGAATTAACAGCCTCTATTATTTGGGGCGAAGGATTTTTTATTAACATTAAAAACTTAACAACAGCGTCTGTTTCGAGCGAAGAAATTCCGGGCAGTTCGAAAGTTCGGGCTTTAATTGCTTCTAGAGTTTTGTGATCGTGCTGTTGGCACCAGCCGGTTTTTTTACCATCAACAATTATTTGGCATTTTAGTGTTACGTCAACTGCTTTTTGCAAAGCGGCTTCTGATTTTTGTTTTCTATCGGCATCTATCCATGTGAAGTATTCTCTGCTCTCTTTAATATCAAGAAGCATTTTCATAATTCCGGTCATTACTTCGTCATTAAAAGTAATAGCTTCAACATCCCAGCCGCGCCAGCCGCCGGAAGTCCGTTGTGCGCCGAGAATAAAATCTAAACCCTGTTCCGCGCTTTTTCTAAATTGCTCCTCTTTGGTAATAATATATGCTTGCGCAAGATATTCTACCTGTGAGTAAGTGTTTCGGTTATCAAGAGTACTTTTCTTGTAATGATCGTTTAGAAGTTTTTTAACAGAATCCGGCTCGATGATTGCTAGCCAGTCAATATTCTTTGGCCAGCCGCCATCAACATTTTGATACTTCACCATATTCCAAGCAATTTCTTTCACTTGCGATGGTTTATATCGGTCAAACTTAAATTTGAGCGCAAGGGTATCGTTAAAATGGCGGATAGCGTCTTCAAAAATTGAAACGTCCGGATATTCTTTTGCTTTCTTCTGTTTTGTTTTTTGCGCCTCAACAACCGACACGCAGAATAAAGCAAGCAAAGAA
>JBHEKZ010000436.1:0-3771 GCA_041859025.1 Melioribacteraceae bacterium
CTATGCAATATTTTTCTCTTACTTCCGGAATTACAAGTTTCCCTTCGTAAGGAATCATATGGACTGCTTTAGTAGGACAATGTTCCGAGCAAGCGCCGCAGTCTGTCTTCTCTGTTTTAACAATGCAGTTGTCTTCAATAAATTTTGCCTTGCCAAGCTGAACAAGTTTTTTCTTTTCCAGTTCTAGAGGCAGTATTGCGCCGGTAGGACAAACATCTCCGCAGACTTTGCATTCAAAATTGCAGAAGCCGGCAATGTTATCTAATCGAGGCTGAAGCATTCCGGTAAAACCATATTCTAAAAATGAAGGCTGCAATACTTGTGTCGGGCAAGCGCTGACACATAAATGGCAAGCTGTGCATTTGGAATTAAATCGGTCAATGCTTACGGAACCGGGAGGAGAAACAGCAGTCTTTCTGAATATTTGAACTGTGCTCGGCTTTGTTGCTTTTATTTTCTTTTCTACTTGCGCCGCTATTGCGGAGAAAGACATTATATATAAAGAAGTCTTTGTTAAGAAATCTCTCTTGGAATTATTTACTTCTTCACTCTTCTCTTTATTCTTGCCGAAAGAAAATGTGTAGGTAATTCCCTCAGTTGGACAAGAGGTAAGGCAGTTGAAGCAATCTACGCATCTAGTAACATCAATAGTTTTGTTTTTGCTGTCGATGCAGCTTGCTTTACATTCTCTTGCGCACGCGCCGCAGCTTAAACACTCCTCTTCCTTAATTATAACTCTGAATAAAGAAAGTTTGGAAATATATCCCAACAAAGTTCCGACCGGACAAACAGTATTGCAGTATAATCTTCCCTTTTTCCACGCCATTACAAACACCAGCGCAAAGAAAGCGAATGTTATCGCGAAAGGAATAACATGAAACGCATGTATTTCGAATGGTGAAAGCCAGTAAACTTTGAAGGAATCCAATATTGAAGAAAAGAGATTATTTATGCCTGCTAAAATTGGTCTAAAAAAATTGCCCGCGAATCTTCCGTAGATGCTGTAAGGATCCAATAAATTTATAGCGACAGCGCTTCCGAAAATAAAAACAACAATAGGCAGAGCAGGAAGCGACAGACGTAAAATTCTTAATTCCTTCAAGAAGTTAAAGCGCCGTTTCTTTTTCCTTTTTATTCGTCCGGAAATATTATTTACCACATCTTGAAATGTTCCGAGCGGACAAATACTGGAACAGTAAACTCTTCCGAATAAAATTGTAAGAAGAAATATGATTAGGAAGCCGAAAGCTGAAAAAGATATGAGAGCGATAAACTTTAACGCAGAAGGAACAAACTGCAGAAACACAATTTTGTTGGATACTTCGGGAGTAATGAGATTGAAGATATCAACAAACAAAAAAGTAGTTGCTATAAAAAACACCAGCGAGACAGCAATTCTAATTTTCCGGAGAAGAGGTGTATTCATTTCATCAACACATTATAAAATTATACGCTTAATATTCATTTTTGATAAATCCATTTTGCCGACACCCATTGCGTCAGCATATTTAATGTAACTTACATCTGCCGGCTCCATACCAAACATTTTAGCTGCGGATGCATCTGCCGCAACTATATCGGTAGCGAGAATTTGGGATTTCATTATAACAACATCATCAACAGATACGCCGCGTGGACCATTCTGCTTCATCATATAGTATGCATCAATAACATTAAGAACCGGTTTTTTGCTGTAAGTTGCATAATCTGCAATACATTGATGCAGATCGTTGCGGTGCCAGTAGCCGCGATCCCAAACAACTCCCATCATATTTTTCATGCAGAGGGAAAGTTTTGTGGAACCATGGTTTTTTAGAATCGGCATATTTATAAAAACATCGGAATCTAGAACAAGTTCGTGAACTTTAGCTTGTGTTAATCTCTTACCCGATTTAATTGCTACTTCTTGATACATACTTTCGCTGCTTCCGGTAACCAAAGTTCCGCCGGCATCCTTAACAGCTTTCTCAATTCCGCTGTTAGAGTAGCTTCGTTTCCAATCATCGCAAGTATGATCGAACACATAAACTTCTTTTGCGCCCGCATCAAAACAATGTTTAATTACACGCGAAACTAATTTGGGATGAGTGTTGGCGCCCCGCTCGGGAACTGCATCCCAGCCTATATTTGGTTTAATCAAGACTTTCTGATTTTTCTTAACGAAGGTTTTTATTCCGCCGAATTGTTTAATAGCTTCATCAAACATGGCATCGGGCTCACCGCCTTTAATAGCAACTAAATCATATGCCGGCGGAGTTGTGGAGCTTGTCCTGGCAAATAAATTTCCATAAACGCCCGGAAGTGTAACAGTTGCGCCGGCTAATAATCCCGATTTCAAAAAGTCTCTTCGCTTCACAAAGTCTCCGTCAAAAAGTTTGAAAAATTTTGTGGCAACTTATCAATATGTTATCTTGTATTCAAGAAATTAATCGAGGTATTAATGAAATCAGTCGCATTACCATTTGAGAAGAAAAACATTAAAGACATTTTGTTCGATTTAGCTTCGTTCGCTTTTATTACATTAACACCGGCACTTTCGCACATAAGTACGCTTCCTGTTTACCTACTTGAACCGATGAGAATTGTGATTCTTCTTAGTTTAGTTCACACTTCAAAAAAGAATACATATTTATTAACCATAGCTTTACCGCTATTTTCATTTTTAATTTCTTCTCATCCTTCGTTCTTTAAAGCTGCTTTAATCTCTTCCGAGTTAGCATTGAACATTTTCTTGTTCTTTATGCTGAGCAAGATGATGAAAAGTTACTTTGGGGCTGCTTTGGTTTCAATTTTTGTGAGCAAGCTTTATTACTACTTCATGAAATTCGGAATGCTGCAAACCGGATTGCTCGGCGGCGAGTTAACCGCATCACCTTTATGGCTCCAAACAATTTTAACTTTGGTTTTTGCTGCTTATGTAGGATGGTTCTATAAAAAGAGAATACAACTATAAAATACTTTTGAGAACGTAGAGTTCAAAAATGCTCTACGTTCTTCCTTCTAAGCTCTTATTCTTCAATTGTGCTGCAAATGCTGTCCGGAGTATCCCGGTAATAGGTATAAGTTGGAAAATCTACTTTTGCAATTCTGTAATATTTTACCGCTCTCTCAAAAAAATCCGAATCATCGCTGTACTTTAAGTCGTTAAATCCGCCCAATTCTAAAAACATTGATCTCTTACCAAAGAAAGTACCGCCTACAACGCACTCGGATAAATGAATTTCCCGGGATAAATCATTTTTATCTTTAACAAAAGGATGCCCAATTATCTCAACTCCTCCGTGAATCATATCAATCTGCTGATTTTCTTTTAGAAAATTTACTCGTTCCTCAAGGTAGGCCGGCTTATATTCATCATCGCTGCCAAGAAAAGCTACAAAATCTCCGGCTGATGCTAATAATCCAACGTTTTGAGAGAGAGGCGGGCGCCGGTTAGTATGTTTCATATATCTGATATTTTCAAACCTTTCCAAATAAGAATTAACAACAGCAAAAGTATCATCGCTGCTGCCGTCGTCAATAATTATAAGCTCCCATTCATTAAAGGTCTGTTTAACAACCGACTCTACTGCCCTCGGCAGCAGCTTTTGTCTATTAAAAGTCGGCAGAATAATGGAAACAACCGGGCTAAATGATTTGTAAACTTGCATAGAACCTATTTTATATTGTGGATCAATAATCAAATATAGTTTTTTTATTGTTCGTTTTTTTGATAATTTCACCACCCAAGTTGGGACTTCGCATAATAAAAATGAGCCTAAAAGAGCAAAG
>JBHEKZ010000581.1:0-4708 GCA_041859025.1 Melioribacteraceae bacterium
GTTTAGTTCAAAGTGTAAACCTTGCGATACCGGAATATAACTCAGCCGCGCCGGTAAATTGCTAATATCGAAAGAATCTAAATCATATAATGGAATTTGATTTTGTTTGAATTCGCGTGGAAGTTCATTATTTGGACAAACAGTTTTGTCGGAGTTAATCCATTCAACTGTTTCTCCATCGCTATCATTTGATATATTTTTTACTCTTTTTCTCCAATCCGGGTCGTGGCCGTGAAGACTAATCAAAATACCGTCAAAGTCATATTGTTCTCTAAGTTTTATTAAACCATCAGCAAATATTTTCGGGTCAAACCAAAATTCGGCTGGTGATATTTTAAGTTGCCGTAACATGTGTCCAATACTCATCTGACACATCAATGGAATTTTATCCACTGGTTTAAGATTCATTGCTGCACTGATTCTTTCTTTAGGGGTCATTGTAAATTGTTATTCCATAAAGTTAATTATTCGCTAAGTTAATAAACCATTACTAGATAGGTTTCGTATTATTAAGAATCATTCCACATTTAATTGGTTCTTGAAAAGGGGTTGTAAAATAATTCTCACGGTATATACGCATCAGTTGCAACACGCTAATTTCGAATTTTTGCATTCGGTTTAATCATTTACTCCTCATTAAGTAACAAATCTTGAAGTAAACTCTTTTTGCTCTTGACAAAAAGAAGTAGATAGACTAAGTTTCCGCTTAGGATACTAAGTATGCTAAGCTAAATTATCAATTTACATCAAAAATCCAAAGCCAATTTTTAGAATACTGTAGAAATAGTAATACTTAATAATTTCTTTTGAATCAAAATAGGTGATATATGATTTCAAATGGAAAAAAACAACTTTCCCTTACATCCACTTTGTTCACTAACAGGTTAAGGCAAATCTTATCTCTCTTTCTAATCCTTGCTATTTCATCTCAGATATTTGGGCAACAGAAAGGAATACTTACCGGAAGAGTTCTGGACGGAAATGATGGTAGCCCTTTATGGGGAGCTAATGTCCTAGTAAAGGGAACGGTAATTGGGATAGCAACAAACGACGAGGGAAAGTTTAAGATCAGTAATATTCCAGTTGGGAACCAAACTATCGTGTTTAGCTACATCGGCTATATCCCGGTAGAGCGAAAAATTGTAATAGAAGAAAACAAAACGATTGTTCTTGATGTTAAAATGAGTTCTACAGCAGTAGAGGGAAAAGAAGTTGTGGTATCCGCACAACTACAAGGACAACAAGCTGCTATAAATCAACAGTTATCGTCGAATTCTATAGTAAATATTGTGTCGAAAGATAAAATCGAAACTTTACCCGATCAAAATGCTGCGGAATCTTTGGCGCGTTTACCGGGTATTTCTCTTATAAGAAATGGCGGTGAAGGACAGAAAGTAGTTGTACGTGGACTTTCTCCAAAATACAATAACATTACAGTTAATGATGAGAAAATCCCATCAACAGATGAAGAAGATCGTTCGGTTGATCTTAGTTCCATATCTCCTGATATGCTTGCCGGAATAGAAGTGTACAAATCACTGACTGCTGATAAAGATGGAGATGCTGTGGGCGGTACAGTGAACTTTACGGTCAAGAAAGCTCAAGATGGATTTCGTTCTGATTATAAATTGCAGGGTGGATACGGTTCGCAAGAAAAGTATTATGGTAATTACAAAGGCTCGCTAAGTTTAAGCAACCGCTTTTTTGATAATACACTTGGAATTATTGCTACAGCAAATATACAACGCGCAGATAGAAGCTCCGATTTGCAAAATGTGTCATATTCTTTTGCAAGTACAGTCGGCAATGCTGCTTTAATCAAGGTAGGAAATCTTAATCTAGCAGATTCAAAAGAAAAAAGAGACAGATACGGTGCTAGTCTTGCCATGGATTACGATATCGGAAATGGAAATTTATTCCTTAGCGGATTTTGGAGTAAAACAGATCGAGATCAGCTTAGAAGAAGAAAAAGATACCGTCTTGATGTTGGAAGAACCGAGTATGAATTGATGACTAGTGATATTAATCTCGAACTATATACAATTAATCTCCAAGGCAACCATAATATTGGTTATCTTCAATTGGATTGGAAAGGCTCAGTTTCGGAGTCCCAGCAAAACTCACCAAATGAATTTAACAATAGATTCCAAGAACTTTCACCATTTACAGCTCAGTTAGTCGATAACCAAGGTCCGGAAATAATTCCGCTCGGTGCTAAAAACGACTTGAGTAACACTACATTTAAAGAAAGCAGTTTAACAAATCGTAAAGTACTTGACCGTAATACAACAATACAGACTAATGGAAAAATCAATTTTGATTTTGGAAATGATATTGGTGGTTATGTAAAGTTTGGAGCAAAGTTAAGATGGAAAACAAGAAACAGAGATATTACTCAGTATTGGACATCTTCGTTTAATATCGATTCTCTTGGTGTTGTCGCAAAATTAAATCCAAATTCACTGTATCGAAACTTTGCTTTGTCTTCGGATAGAAAAATTTTGATAAGTAATTTCTTATCGAATGAAGACTATGTAGGAAATTTCTTGGATGGAAAATATAATTTCGGTCCAAGCTTAGATGAAAAATCACTTGCTGATTTTCTGGCTAACTTAAGATATAATGGCAAACTTCGTTCCGGTAAATCACTTTTTGTATTAAATCCAAATATTGATTTGCAAGATTATGATGCCAATGAGAATATTACTGCAGCATATGCAATGGCAGAAGTAAGATTAACTCCTCAGTTGTTGTTCATTCCCGGTATCCGCTTTGAAAGGACATATAACGACTACAAAAGTATAACTGGTACACCGGAATCGGGAGAAGACTCCACTCCAAATTTGCTTGGAGCTAAAGATACAACAGGTTCAAGATCGTACTATGATTTTCTGCCGATGATTCAACTTAAGTATAATGTAACTGAGTGGTTCGATGTTAGAGCGGCAGTAACAAAAACTCTTTCGCGTCCAAACTATTTCAACTTAGTCCCATGGGAAGAGATTCTTTATCTTGATATAACAATAAATAAGGGAAATCCTTTATTAAAACATACCCGTGTTTGGAATTATGATTTATATTTCTCTTTTTACAATCAGTACGGCTTGTTTACCGTAGGCGGATTCTACAAAAAACTTTGGGATGTTGATTATATAAGACAATCAAGAATCCAAGATGGCGGAAAGTATAATGGTTTTATGCTGACACAGCCGGTAAATGCTGAATTACCTTCGGAAGTAAAAGGAATTGAATTCGATCTCCAAGCGAATTTGACCTTATTGCCAAGTCCGTTTGATGGAATCGTTTTCTCAGCAAATTTTTCTCTAATGAAATCAAAAACCTACTTCCCATACTTTGCAATTGGTCCGAGAAGTACATTACCTCCATACAAGGCTATAATAATTGATACTGTTCGTGAGGGTAATATGCCGGGACAAGCCGATTATCTTGGCAATTTTTCCATTGGGTATGAAAAGGGAGATTTCTCCGGAAGAATTTCTTTAGTGTTCCAAGGCAAGAGTCTTTCATTTGTTGGCCCGAGAGCAGAACTGGACGGATATACTGATAGAATGATGAGATGGGATTTAGCTGTACAGCAAAAATTGTTCAACGGATTTAGTGTGTATATAAATGTTAACAATGTAATTAACTCACCGGATAGATCGTTCCTTGGTGTTCAGAGTTTTACTACTAACGAAGAATATTTTGGATGGTCAACAGACATTGGTATAAAATATAAGCTATAAATAAACTATAGTTAATAACAAGACAAACAAAAAACAGGAGACAAGATGAAACTTAGTAGACGCTTTCTAACTGGTTTGACGGCAGTTCTTCTTTTATTATTAGTTGTCGCACAAAATTCTTTTGCTCAAACATATGTTGATGTGGCCCCCGGTTTTTCAACTTTAAATGATGCAATAACCAACAACACTAATCCAAATGTGATTTTTAGATTACAGAGAGGTGTAAATGCTATTTATCTATTAAACGGTTCACTTAACATTAACTCTGTAGTACGTATAGAAGCAGCGGCAGGTACTGGAGCAAGACCACAGCTAATTCCAGCAATCGGGTCTGGTGGTGTCTCTGATATACCGATTCGCGTAAAAGCAGATCTTTATCTTAAAGGAGTTTATGTTACCGCTAAAGATGAAGGCGGAGCCTATCTTAGTCAAATATTAAGGGTTCAAGCAGATGGTTGCAAGCTGAAATTTGAAGACTGCTTTTTTGAAAACACTGCGCAATCAGTCATTAGAACGGATAACAAAAATTCAAAAATATTTTTGCTTGGTTCTACATTTAAAAATTGCGCGTCGGACTGGGCAAATGGACGTGGAATAGATGATAGAGGAGTTAACATTGATACACTTTACGTTGAAAATTGCTCTATCTATAACATCGGGTTTAGATTTTTAAGAGACGGCGGCGGTTACATCAAATATGCTTATTTCAACCACAACACTTTTACTAACATTGGAATCGGATTAGTTGATATTGGTGAATGCCCGAAGTTAGTATTTAAGAATAATTTGGCAGTAAATTGTGGATTTATAGGACAGGGTAAAAAATCCGGAACCGGATTTTTAGTAAACCTAAAAGCATTAACGTCAACAGATTTTGCCGGCGTAACGCAAACTGCAGAAGTACATCATAATAACTTTTACTCCGATCCGAACTGGACCAAGAATTTCTCTGATACTGTAGT
>JBHEKZ010000601.1:0-2953 GCA_041859025.1 Melioribacteraceae bacterium
GAAAGGGACTACAGTCAAGACTGAAGCTGCTTTCCATTTATCTAAAGTGTACAAGGATTATTGAGCAGAATATTACAGCGAATAGGTAATTCTTCAAGACCTTACTTCAAAGTACCCACGCAATGGTTTATTTGCATATCAATCGGCAGTTAGTCTAATAAAAGCTAAACAATTAGACCGTGCTATTTCTGTGTTAGATCGTGTAATATCGATTAAAAACAAGCGAGTTCCCCAAATTACCGCTTTGGCCTACTATAGACGCGGAGAAATATATTTTAAGAAGAATCAATATCGTACCGCAATTAGAAATTATAAAAAGTTTTTAGATACATCCAAAGAGCTCGATTTGACCGGAATTGCGGCTCTTAATACTGCTCTCGCCTACAAAATGCTTGGCAAAGATGAAGAGTTTAAGCAAAATTTGGCTCTAGCAAAAGGTGGTAATCAAGACTTATTTGAAGATACTTATGCGATGAAGAAAAGCGAAACATTTCTTACACATGGTATTACTCCAATCGAGCTTAAGCTAGTTCGAATGAAAAACAGACTTGATGCTGGAGATAATAGAACTGCTTATGACAGCTTGAAACTCGAAATTCCTAAGATAGAAAACAAGGAAACAAAAGCGCTTGCTCAAATCTATTTTGCAGAAGCCGCTTCAAATCTTAGAAAACATTCGGAAGTGGTTTCGGTTTGCGATCTTTTGGCAGATGCTAGTCTTTCTTCTGAAAAATGGATTAAACCGTTTGCAGACTTTTTGAATGCGAAAGCAAAATATGCCTTAGGAGACAGAACCTCCGCAAAAGAATTATTGGAAGATGCCGAAGACGATAATGATTTTGAATTTCGCGATTATATCCAATCTCAGATCGAATGGCTGAAAAGACGGATTAAGTGAAAAATTGGAAAAACCTTGTAAAATCTAAAGAAAATAGCTCCTTTTAATTGCTTATTTAACCTCATTTAGATAATTTTTTCCACCAAAAAATGTAATCTATGTTTAATGTCGCTGTCTTCGTATCCGGGCGAGGCTCCAATTTAAGAGCTTTGTTTGAAAAAGTTTCGAAAGAGGGTGTGAAGATTTGTGCTGTTGTAAGCGACAAAAAAGATTGCGGGGCTGTCGAATTTGCAAACTTAAATTCTATCCCCGTTTTTTTTGTAAGCAAAAAAAATGAAGATGGTTTTAGTTCATTTACAAATCTTGCTGATGAATTAAAAAAACTTAATACTGATTTAGTTGTTCTTGCCGGATTTCTTAAAAAGATTCCGGATGAATTTGTTGACGAGTTCGAAAATAAAATTATTAACATTCATCCAGCGCTTCTTCCTTCATACGGAGGAAAAGGAATGTATGGATTAAATGTTCACCAAGCAGTTTTTGAAGCTAAAGAAAAAATTTCCGGCGCTACGGTTCATTTTGTTGATAAGATTTATGATAACGGAAAGATTATTGAGCAAAGAAGTGTTAGTGTAATTGACGCAAAATCTCCAGAAGAAATTGCTCAAAGAGTATTGAAAATTGAACATGAGCTGCTTCCGGAAGTTGTACAAAAATTTTCAAAAGGTTATATCAAGATAAATTAGTTCTGCTATTTGCAGATGGTAAAAGGACGGAGTGTGAGTAAATACGCCTTAATAAGTGTATCGGATAAGACTAATGTTGTGGATTTTGCCCGCGAATTAAATCTTCTTAATTATCAAATAATTGCTACCGGCAATACCTATAAACTGCTGATGGATAACGCGGTGAGCTGCATAGAAATTAAAGATTTTACAAAATTCCCCGAGATATTTTCCGGTAGAGTTAAGACTTTGCACCCGAAAATTTTCGGCGGTATTTTAATGCGCCGTAATCATCTTACAGATCATAGCGAAGCTGAACAAAACGATATTGAAGCGATAGATATTATTTGTGTGAATCTTTATCCTTTTCCAAAAGTGGTTGATAGAGATGATATTTCTCTTGAAGAAAAAATTGAAAACATTGATATAGGTGGACCGAGCTTAATACGAGCTTCCGCCAAAAATTACAAGTATGTAAGCGTACTCACGAATTATTCGCAGTATAATACCTTTCTTGCCGAAATTAAAAATGGCGGAGTAAGTTTAGAAACAAGAAAGAAACTTGCTTACGAAGCATTTGCATATACTTCTTACTACGATACTCTTATTGCTAATTATCTGGAAAAAGAATTTGGGCAGCCTAAAATTGATTTTAGACTGAATCTGCAAGCTAATTTCGATTTACGCTACGGCGAGAATCCTCATCAAAAAGCATATTTGTTCGGCAATTTTCAAAAGTACTTCGAAATTATTCACGGCAAGGAATTAAGCTACAACAACATTGTAGATCTTTCTGCAGCAGTAGAATTAGTGAATGATCTTGAGCCTAATGCTTGTACAATTATTAAGCATACAAATCCTTGCGGTGTTGCGATTGGCAATAATACACTAGAAGCTTATCAACTTGCACTTTCTTGCGATAACATTTCTGCTTTCGGCGGAATAGTGGCTTTCAATTGCGAAGTTGATGAAGCAGCCGCCGAAAAATTAAACGAAATATTTCTTGAAATTGTAGTTGCGCCATCATACACTAAAAAAGCTCTGGAACTATTGGCGGCGAAGAAGAATCGAAGAATAATTCGCCAGAAAGCAAATCTATCCGCTTCCGACTTTCAGATTAAATCTGTTCCAGGCGGCGTTCTTGTTCAGGAAAAAGATAATTCCAAAATTGCTGACTTAGAGTTGAAAGTTGTTACAACGAAGCAAGTCGATAATTCGCAATTAGAGGATTTAAAAATTGCTTGGACTGTATGCAAGCATACAAAATCCAATGCAATCGTATTTGTAAAAAACAAAATGGCTATTGGTGTTGGTGCTGGACAAATGTCTAGAGTAGATTCAGCGCGATTAGCTTCTGAAAAAGCGAAACAGTTCGGTCATGATTTAACCG
>JBHEKZ010000102.1:0-4589 GCA_041859025.1 Melioribacteraceae bacterium
TCGGCAGATATTGTTTTTGGTAGTGAGCGATTGATTAATGAGATAATTGAATACCCTGCTCAAAAAAAAATTGTGCTACCTCTGTTTGAGGGAATTCCTCAATATACTTTCGGAATTTATTCTAAGTCGGTTTTACCGGTGGTTGAAGAAATGCTAAAGGGGAAAGATGTTGATAAGCCAACCCCAAAAAACCTTATTAAAAAGATTGAAGCCGAGCTTATAGATTTTCATAAATGTATTTATTTTGAGGAGGAAAAATTCGTCAATCTAAATACTCCGGCTGATTACGAAAGAGCAAAACTGATTTTTGAGAAAGGTTTATCAAATTAATGAAAGCTAATCCGAAACTGAAATTCATTCTCACAGCATATATACTTGTTGCATTGGCAGTTTCATTTCTACTTTATGGCATTTATACGTTCTTGAGTTCATCGGTTGATGAGAAAATGAAAGATTATGAACAGCGCAAGCAGTTTAGACAATCTCAAGACAGTAGAAGAAATGTTTCTTCGTTAGAAAAATGTTCTGAATGCCATTCCGGTATGCAAGGTTTCGAAGTTTCTCACAATCCGGAAATTATTGGGTGCACATCTTGTCATTTGGGAAACGGAAGTTCTGATAAGAAAGAAGTTGCTCATGCGGGTATGTTTACATTTCCGGGCAATGCTTCAAATGCAGAAAAGACTTGCGGGCAAAATGGCTGTCATCCTCAAATGATTGCTCGCATGCAGAACAATATTATGAACACTATGAATGGCGTTGTTAGTGTTGATAAGTGGGTCTTTGGCGAAGGTGCTTCACCGACTGCAAAATTACCGATTCAATTAATTGGAAATTCCCCCGCCGAAAAACATTTAAGAAATCTTTGCGCTTCGTGTCACTTATCAAATGAAAAAACTGAATTAGGGCCAATTACCGAACTATCGCGCGGCGGTGGTTGTCTTGCATGTCATCTATATTATTCTCCAGAAACGTCTGTTATGCTATTTGAATATTTGAAAAGGAAAACTGTTTCAAACGATTCAAATGCAAATATCTCTATGCATCCGCAAATAAATCTGAACGTTACTAATCAGCATTGTTTTGGATGTCATTCCCGTTCCGGAAGAATTTCACTTAGCTTTGACGGCTGGCACGAAACAGTTTTTAAGCCTGAGGATGTTATGGGTAAAGTTGGTTTTCGAATGCTTGATGACGGTAGAGTTGTACAGCAGATTCAAAAAGATATTCATTCGGAAAAGGGAATGATTTGCGTTGACTGTCATACTTCTTACGAAATCATGGGAGACGGAAGTTATGCACTTCATAAAGAAGAGCAAATGAAAGTTCAGTGTGTTGACTGCCATTTAATCAATCAACCAAATACACAAATGTTTAATGAGTTTGATTTTGAATCGAAGATGATTACAGAACTGCTGGGTTTGAATGATGAGAAGAGAAATTACCTGACGGTTGCAAAGAACGGTTTTCCTCTTGTAAACGGTTTTTACGAAAACGGGATCACCAAGATTATCAAGAAATCATCAAAAGAAATTTCTGATGCAAAATCACCAGTTTCAGTTTGTGTAGAGGGAAAAGCGCACAAAGATTTATCCTGTAATTCTTGCCATAGTTCATGGACGCCACAATGCATCGGATGCCACACCGAATATGATGAAAACAGTACGATGTACGATTTACTTACAAACAAAGAAGCTGAAGGTGAATGGCTGGAGTTCGGTAAAAACTTTTTTGCAGAGCCCGCAACACTTGGCGTAAAAGAACAAAAAGCCAATTCCGGAAAAATTATAAGAACAGTTGATGAATTTATTCCCGGAATGATCTTAACAATTGATAAGAAAGATGGAATTGGAAAATCATTCAAGCGCTTATTCGCTCCCGGTTTTTCTCATACTATTAGAAAAGAATCCCGCACTTGCGAAAGCTGCCATAGCAATCCGTTGGCTTTAGGTTATGGTAGAGGTAAACTAGAATATGTTATCAATAGAAGCAATGGCGTGTGGAAGTTTCTGCCCAAGTTTCCATTGATGAAAGAAGATAACCTCCCTGAAGACGCCTGGATTGGCTTTTTGAAAGAGGGAAAAAAGAATTCAGCAACACGAGAATATGCCCGCCCATTTAACTTAGTTGAACAAAAAAGAATTTTAACAGTCGGAGCTTGCCTAAATTGCCATAGATCCGACTCACCTATTATGAAAGCTGGACTTCTGGATTTTCAAAAACTATATAAAATAAGAAGTGTAAAGTGTGTTACGCCGGGTTGGTAAACAACCACAAACTCTAGCCATTCGACAGCAACTCCGTTTTTAGCCCCAAAATCAAACTTTGTTATAAATTTTTCTTGGATAGAAGAATCTTTTGTTCGATTTTTACATCAAACTTTATAAAAAGTTGATATTTATAATTATCAAGTATTCTTAGCAATGAAATCCTTTTCTGAAGATAAAAACGAACCAATCTATTCAATTGGGGCAGCAGCAACTTTGCTTCACATCTCTGTTCATACTTTAAGAATGTATGAACGTGAAGGCTTAATAATTCCATACAAGAAAGAATCCAAGCAAAGACTTTATTCCAGAGGCGACATAGAAAGACTTGAGTGTATCCGCAATGCGATTAATCAAATGAAGATGAGCATTAACGGAATAAAAACAATGTACTCACTTATTCCTTGCTGGAAAATAATAGGCTGTTCCGAAAACGATAAAAAAAATTGCAAAGCATATAACGAGCACAGCAAACCTTGCTGGAGTTATGCGCACGATAGCAACACTTGTGAAGAAAGAAACTGCCGCGGGTGTGATGTTTATAGAAAACATTCGCAATGCGGCGAGATTAAAGAATTAATAAAATCCATTTCGAGGTAAATGATGAATAGTATTTCTCGAAGAAAGTTCCTGAAGATTACAGGTTTCTCGGTTGGTGCTGCGGCTGCTGCGTCAACTTTAAGCCCGATGATTAAGGGAGCCGAAAAAATCCGAAAAGAAAAAGTAAAAGGAATACAGAAAGTTCCTACTTACTGCGATATCTGTTTTTGGAAATGCGGAACTGTTGCTTATCTGAAAGATGGCGAGCTATGGAAAGTTGAAGGTCACCCGAACGATCCGCTTAGCAAAGGAAGATTGTGTCCGCGTGGAACCGGCGGCATAGGCGCGGTTAGCGATCCGGATAGACTTCGCTCTCCATTAATAAGAACTCGTGAACGGGGTGAAGAAGTTTGGAAAGAAGTTACTTGGGATGAAGCGCTCGGTTACATTGCGGATAAGATGCAGAAAATTAAAACACAATTTGGACCGGAATCGGTTGCATCTTTTTCTCATGGTATTGGCGGAAACTTTCTGAAACACACACTTAAAGCTTACGGCGCAATTAACTTTGCCGCGCCTTCATTTGCTCAGTGCCGTGGTCCACGTGATGTTGGGTTTGAGTTGACTTTCGGCGAAGCAATCGGTTCTCCTGAAAGAACGGATATTGAAAACGCAAAATGTATTGTACTCATAGGTTCGCATCTTGGTGAAAACATGCACAACACACAAGTGCAAGAATTTGCTAACGCAGTACAAAAAGATGCAAGCATAATAGTTGTTGACCCGAGATTTTCCGTTGCCGCATCAAAAGCTAAATATTACCTGCCTGTTAAACCGGGAACTGATATTGCTCTGCTTCTTGCTTGGATGAATGTAATTGTTTCAGAAAAACTTTATGATGTTGATTACGTTGCAAAGTATGGATTTGGCTTCGAGCAGTTTACTGTTGAAATTTCTCAATACACTCCGGAATGGGCTTATCCCGAAACCGGAATTGACCCGGAATTAATTCGTGCAAGCGCAAGAGAAATGGCGATGCACAAACCGGCAACATTGGTTCACCCCGGAAGGCATGCAACCTGGTATGGTGATGATGCACAGCGCAGCCGTGCAATAGCTTTGTTGAATGCGCTCCTAGGCAGCTGGGGACGCAAAGGCGGATTTTTCTATCCGGCCAGTTATTCATTGCCAGGCTATCCTTATCCTGCCTATCCAACTCCAGCAAAAGAAAAATTAGATAACCCGGGAAAGAAATATCCTTTCGCTTCGGAAGAAATTACGACTGGAATTCGTGAAGCAACAATTACAGAAAAACCTTATCCAATTAAAGGATGGTTTGTTTATGCAACTAATTTAATTCACGCACTTCCAAATGAGAAAGAAACAATCGCCGCAATTCAAAATTTAGATTTGATGGTAGTCGTTGATGTAATTCCAAGTGAAATTGCCGGGTGGGCAGATGTAGTTCTTCCGGAATCAGTTTACCTAGAACGTTACGATGATCTCCATATGTCGGCGTTCAAAGAAACGTTTATTGGAATTCGTCAGCCTGTTGTTGAATCTCCCGCAGATCAAAAACCAAATTGGTGGATAGCAAAGAAGCTGGCAGAAAAACTTGGCCTCGGAAATTATTATCCGTGGAATCACATTGAAGATTATCTCGATCATAGATTGAAAGCCGGGGGATTGAGTTTAGATCAATTGAAGAAAGAAGGAATTATTCGCGGGCCAAAGCCGCCAATCTATTTTGAAGATGGAATAGTTCCGGAATTTCCAACCCCT
>JBHEKZ010000235.1:0-5164 GCA_041859025.1 Melioribacteraceae bacterium
GCGTTGAGTCGAATTTCGCCAAGCATAGCGTATGCTTTTACCTTTGTTTGCTTATCGGGTGAAATTGTTGCATTAAGCAAAGCCTCTTCAGCGCCGCTTGAATTGCTTTGAGAAATAAATACCGAACCTCTTCCCAACTGCGCTTTATCCGCCAGCCGATGTGAGGGATATTTTTCTATAAATTCCTTAAAAATTGAATCGGATGACTTTGCATCACCCAAATAGCGTTTGCATTCTCCTGACCAATAGAGAGATAATATTTTTATAGAATCTTCAGCAGTTTCTGCAAGAGCCTTATATTTCTCAAACGCTTCATTGTACTTAGTCTGCTGAAAATCTACCCAAGCTTTACTGAAGATAAGACGATTCTTAAATTCATTTTCTTTTACATTGGAGAGTAGCTCATCATAAATTTTGGAAGCTTCATCGTATTCTGCTAGACGGGCATGCGCATTTGCTAAAAAGAATCTCGCTTCCGCAATTTCTTGAAACGAAAGCTGTTTGATCTCCGGATCGGTCAATTCAATAATTGCGTTGTCATAGTCTTTCAAATTGAAGTAACAGATTCCAATTCTATATTGTCCTTTTGCAGCAAGTGGACTTTGCTTGTAATAAGTGAGAAGTTCATCATAATGGCTAACCGCGGCGCTGTAATCACCAGTTTTTTCGTAAAGCTGGGCTAACGAATACATTGCGTTAGTTACAAATTGGTTAGTCCTCTTGTTAGCTATCGATTCTTTGAAACTATCTTCTGCTTCAACAAATTTAGTTTCGGAAGTGTAAGCTTCGCCTATCCAATAGAACGCGGTACCATGAAATTCACTGAAAGGAAATTCAGTTATTAGTGATGTAAGCCTTTCTCTAGCCTTTCTATACTCTCTTTTGGAGAAATAGATGGACCCTAGCTTGTATAGAATTGTTGGCTTATAGTTGGAAAACTTATATTCATCTAAAAATGATTCGAACTCCACCGCAGCTGCATCTAATTGATCTAAATTTAGAAAACACTCAGCAGCGTAAAACTTTACGACTGAAAGTTTTTGTTTATTAAGTTCTCCGTCTGCTTTTACTTCATTAAACAACTGCAAGGCAAGTGAAAAATTTTTATCGTTAAATGCCGAGAGCGCACTTGAATATTTTTCGGTTTCCGATTGCGCAAATAAACAAGTAACTGAAATAAGTAAAAAGAATAATTTTTTCATTTATTAATTCAAAATTTTTATGATGATGAAAATTACAGCCGCACCTGCTGCACCGCTTAAAAAATTTACGACATCGTTGTTTATCCACTGCCATCCGCTGTGGAATTTAGTTTCTTTACCGCAATGTATTCCTCTTTCTGTTATCTTACTGCAAACATTACACTTGTTTTGAGATTGAATTGTAGCACCCAAAACACTATCGAAGAAACTACCAAACACTCCGGCAAAAACTATCAATAAGAAATATTGAGCTGAAGGCAAATCATTCCAAAACAGACCGGATAACGAAATTGCAATTGAACCTAGTAACGCACCAAATGTTCCTATAACAGAAATCCCGCCGGAAATACCTTGTTCAATAGGTTTCATATTCAAAACATTATACGTAGCAGTTCTTTTCCATGTTCCTATTTCTGTAGCCCAAGTATCGGCGCAAACAGCCGCCAACGATGACAAATAAATCAAATAGAAAAACTGATTGGGGTAAATATAATTTATAACTACGAGAACACCTCCAATTCCACCATTAGCTAATACTTGAAAATGATCCCGCACTCCACTCTTTTCAAAAAACAATTCAATCTCAGCGTTTTTCTTCTTCCTCAGTTTAGAAAGAATACTAGAAAGAACGAAAAACGTTAGGATTGGCACACTCCATTGAATTCCCCCAAGACTAAAAATTGTTCCCGCAAGAAAGAAGGTTGCAATTGATCCACCAAGTGTAAGAAATTTCACTTTATAAGAAATCGTTACAATAACAAGTGCAATAGCAAAGCCGAGAAATAATGAACTGAAAATGAAGTCATTCTGCATGTAATTCTTAGCCGGTTTGATATTCAAAAATTAGGCACGAATATAAATAATTGAGCTGTGAACATAAATAAGATGCAAATTTTGGGATGAAAAGAAATGGTGCGGAAGAGGGGACTTGAACCCCTACGCCCTAACGGGCACTACCCCCTCAAAGTAGCGTGTATACCAATTTCACCACTTCCGCAAAAAACCGAACCAAAAATATTAGTCGAGAAGGTGAAATGCAAATTATCCTAAAATTTAGTCGCTATTCTTTTTGTTCGAACGGTCCATCAGCTTTTCGCGTACTTCTCTTCTGAATCTCTCTTCAAATACCATAAGTTGCAAAATTTGCTTTGGAGAGATCAGATTAGCAAGAGATTTGTAGTAATTGCGCTTTTCTTTAAAAATTTTGGACTCTAATTCAAACACTTCTTCTACTTTGTCTCTGTACTTCTTACCACCAGCTTTATCATCTTCTTTAAGTAGTTCATCTGTACTATCTACAAATTCTCTTCTTTGTCTAAGATAATCATGCATTTTAGTAAGATACTCTTTCCTTCTTGCAAAAAAACGTACGGCATCTTCTTCTTTCAGATCCAGTATTTTGATTAGTTTCGCATTTTCAAGCTGTTCAATTTTTTCCAAAGCCTTTGGGTCGGAAGCTTGCCTGCGCATCCCCTGCGCTTGCAAAATGACGATTGGGAATATTACAATTAATAAAACATGTACGATTTTCATCATACTCTCCTAATTAATAATTCTTAGTTGGAATCTTTGAATAAATATTTTCAAGTTCCTCTTTGGTCAGACTTTGTGCAGATAATAATTCATCATTTAACGGATAATCATAAACGGTCAAAATTCTATTCTTGGTAGATTCGTCAGCCATTACTTCGTTGTTCTCTGTATTGGAAGCAAAAGTTTTATAATAACGGCTTACATCAAGTTCCAAATCCGAAATATATTTTGAAGAAATAATTTCATCGTCAAGATTTTCAATTATTTCGTTTACAATTTCGAGATTGCTGCTGTTCGAATTGTACTTCGGCTGAATTAAAAGAATAGCTATAACAACAGCTACAAGCGTTGGTACAACAAAAGCTAATCTTGGCAAAAGTTTGTTCTTCGCCGGGTTTTCTAGCTTATTTCTAACCATAGGAAGCAAATTGCTAAAATATCTTTCATCTGCTTCAATCTTTCCAAAAGATAATTTTTCTAAATCCGATTTTACAGAATCAAAATGTGTTTTCAACTCTTCGGAATTTTCAAGTTCACGAGAAAATGAATCTCTCTCACTCTCATTCATCAACTCCGAGATATATTGAATAATTCTTTCCCTATTCGTGTTCATTTATTCTCTCCAACACTTTTTTTATAGCATGAAAATAATTTGCCTTCAATCCGCCTACACTCTTGCCAGTAATTTGTGAAATTTCTTCGTAAGACAGCTGTTCAAAATTCCTCATAACAAATATTTGTCTTTGTTTAACCGGCAGTTTTTCCAAAACCTTATTTACTTTGTCAAGCTTTTCTTTATTGACTAAATCGCTAATAATATCATCATTACTTTTAAGATCGACTTCCGGATTATCATCATCTATAGAAAAGAAGTTTTTAATTTTTCTCTTCCTAATTTGATTTAAGCTGCGAGTAGTAACAATCCTGTATATCCAAGTAAACAAATTAGACTGAAAATTAAAACTCCTCAGCTTTTTATACATTACTATAAGAACTTCTTGTGTAACCTCATCTGCATCCAAATGGTTGCCTAACATCTGACGCGCATGCCAGTATATTCTTTTCTGATACTTCCGCACAATTTCGTTGAACGCCGGTTCTGAACCTTCAAGAAATTGCTTAATCAGATCAAAATCTGCGTCTTGAACCATAACTCCATTATTCTCTTGCTTGATAGACATTCCATCCGGTTGTAAGGTTTAAAGGTGCATGCCTTTAAAACCTTCATTCTTAACTACAACTATGTTCATTTTTGTTTGATTAAACCAACTCCATACAAACTATGTCAAAATAGCAAAAGAGAAAACAAACAGTAACCATAAAAGAGGTAACCATGAAAAAGATAGTATTATTACTCGTTGGAATAATCTTCATCTCTCATACAGTTTCGGCACAGAACCAAAGAGAAAAAATGATGCAGCATCGAGGTCAAAACGCGATTAAGATGCTCAAACTTACGCCGGACCAAGAAAAGAAATTTCAAGACTTAACTTACGAGAACCAAAAAGCTGCAGTAGATTTCAGAGCAAAGATTGAGAAAAACCAGCTCGAAATTAAAAAGATGATTCAAGATGGAAATGTTGACGAAAAGAAACTACTTCAAATAACAAACGAAAACAGCAAACTCCAAGCTGAAATGAAAGAAATGGGTGTAAAGAAGTGGATTGAAATAAACAAAATGTTGGATAAAGATCAGAAAGAAATCTGGGCTAAGCACTTACTTAGAATGGGAGAGGGCATGAAAATGATGAAAGATAGAGCTAAAGCCGGTGGAAAGATGATGATGCACAGACGCGAAAAAGTAAAACAAGAAATGATGATGAAAAATGAAATGAGAGATAAAGAGCAGGCTGAAAAATAATTTGCCTAGGATGTAGAATCGAAACCCCGCAAATGCGGGGTTTCGACTTTTATATCTAAAGCGATCCCGTTATAGGACTAAGTACTATTTCCTCAGCAACAAGATTACTCTTCTCTTCATAAATATTATAAATAAGCTTTGCAATTGCTTCTGGTTTCATCATTCGTTCAGAATACTTATCCAGTGCTTTCTCTGGCCAAATATCGGTTGCTGTTGGTCCGGGTGAAACATTAATAACTCTGATATTTTTATCCCGCAACTCCTCCCTTAAAACTTGAGTGTAAGCAAGTAAACCGGATTTGGAAGCAGAGTAAGCGCTGCTGCCGGTAAAAATCTTTTGAGTTACTACGGAGAGAATGTTAATAATTGTGCCTTCTTTGCGCTCTATCATACTTGGAAGTACATTCCTAATTGAGTATATAGAACCAAGCAGATTTGTCTGTATAATGTTTTCTAGCGTTTCAACAGAATCCTCTATAGCTTTCCGAAAAGAAGTTATGCCGGCATTATTAATTAAAGCATCAATCTCAAATTCCGAATTTAGCTGCGAACAAACTTCTTCTACACT
>JBHEKZ010000435.1:0-7020 GCA_041859025.1 Melioribacteraceae bacterium
TTTGGTGTTGGTATCTCAAGAACTGATATTGATAATCCGATCTTCCCCGCTACCGGTTCTAAAATAGCCTTAAATGGTGAAATTACCGGTGGACCTTTTTTACCTGGTAATGTTGATTATTATAAGTTGGATTTAAAAGCAGAGTGGTATAAACCATTATTTAAAAGCAAAAGATTTGTACTATACAGCAGCGCAGAACTTGGGTATATAGGAGAGTTAGTTGACAACACACCTATTCAACCGTTTGAATACTATTATATGGGTGGCAGCGGGCTAATTATTGCAACCACGCCATTACGCGGTTATGATGATAGAAGTTTAGGTTCTGTGGATGCTGCTTCGAGCAGTGTTATTGGTAGCCGGGTTATGACTAAATTTACAACAGAGTTTAGAGTTGCCTTGGCAATGGAGCCGATTCCAATTTACTTATTGGCATTTGCTGAAGCGGGTAACGTTTTTGAGAATTTAAAAACCACAAACTTCTTCGATTTGAAACGTTCTGTTGGTGTTGGCGCTAGAATATTACTCAACCCGATTGGTTTAATTGGTTTTGATTATGGATATGGTTTCGACCGTAAAAGTGTTGACGGACAAGCTCCGCAATGGTTGTTCCACTTCCAGTTTGGCAAGGGTTTTTAGTTAGATAGCTGAAAATATGGCAGCTAACAGTGGACTGCCAAATACACTGAATTTATTTTGGAATTTCCTTCTAAAAAATTAGTTTTCGTACCGCAGTCGAAAGGAAAAGTTTATTAACTTATAAATTAGAGGTTCACGTGAAAAAACTAGTAGCACTTTCTTTAATTGTATTTACAGCAGCAGTATTTGCTCAGCAGACTCAACCAGCAGCAACATTAAAAATAGGTTATGTAGATTCTGAAGTCATTTTAGCTCAGTATCCTGAAGCTATAAAAGCTAAGAGCGATCTTGAAGGTATGGTAGCAAAATGGAGAAAAGATTTAGACAGCATGCAAACAGACCTCCAAAAGTCATATGCAGACTATCAGAAACAATCTCAAGAGAAAAACGTTAAACAGGACGATTTACAAAAATCCCAAAAAAATGTAGTTGAAAAAGAGCAAAGAGCTCAGCAATTTCAACAAGCGAAATTTTCTCAACCTAACGGTGAGTATTTTGTTAGACAAGAACAGTTGATGAAACCGGTAAAAGAAAAAATCTTCAAAGCAATTGATGAAGTTAGCAACAGCGAATCAATGCAGTTTGTATTCGATAAAGCCGGCGAAGTTGTACTATTGAAAGCCGATCCTCAGTTTGATATCACTTTCAAAGTTCTTGATCTCTTAAAAAGAGGCAAAAAATAAACTCGGGATATACAATGAAAAAGATCGGATTCATCTTTTCTTTAATTCTTTTTGTAGTTGCTTCACAGTTAAACGCGCAGCCAAAAATTGGTTACGTTGATAGCGATACAATAATGAAGCAACTGCCGGACTATCAAGACACACAGAAGAAGTTAGACGCACTTATCAAGGAATGGCAGGAAGATCTTTCTAAACTTGAAAGAGATTGGAAAGCAAAATATGATGATTATGAAAAAAGGAAGCTAATTCTCAGCGAGCAGAAACGTGTTGAAATTGAGAAAGAATTAGTTGATCTTGAAAATGAAAAAGATAAGTTTCGTCAAGATAAGTTTGGTGTGCGCGGAGAATTATTCCAGAAGCAAGAAGAATTGATGAAGCCGCTTCACAATAGAGTTTTTACAGCAATCCAAGATGTCGCAAAAGAAAATGAGTACGATTTTATATTCGATAGAAGCGGAGATGTGATTTTCCTCTACGCTAAAGAAGAATATGATTGCACAAAACTTGTTCTTGAAAAACTAAAATGAGTTTTTATGAAATTGACATTGAAAGAAGCCGCCGACTTTGTCGGCGGTGTTGTTTACGGCAATCCCGAAATTGAAATAACCGGTATTGCAAAAATCGAAGAAGCAAAATCCGGAGAATTAACTTTTCTATACTTACCCGGATATGAACACTTTCTGAGTACAACAAACGCATCAGCAGTTCTCATCTCTCCCAAATTCGATAGAACCCGCGAAGACATTTCCTATATTGAAGTAAAAGACCCAAACGTTGCACTGAATCAGATCATCAAAAATTTCCTTAGGCCGATTATAAATCTTGATGGCCAGGATAAATCCGCATCAATTCATTATGCTACAAAAATTGCTACATCCGCAGCCATAGGAAAAAATGTAATAGTTTCTGAAGGATGCGTAATTGGCGAAAACTCAATCATTCTTCACAATACCGTTTTGATGGACAATGTAAAAATTGGCAGTGACTGTATTATTTATCCAAACGTAACTATTAGAGAGAATTGCGTAATTGGCAACGGTGTTATAATCCACTCTAATACTTGTGTGGGCTCTGATGGATTTGGCTACATTACTAATTCAGTAGGCGAGCATGAGAAGGTTCCCCAAATTGGGAATGTAGTTATTGAAGATAATGTCGAGCTTGGCTCTAATGTTTCTATTGATAGAGCTATGCTTGGTTCTACATTGATTAAAAGAGGTACTAAAGTAGATAATCTTGTTCAGATTGCTCACAATGTTGTTGTTGGGGAAAGTTCGCTCATCATTTCGCAAAGCGGAATTTCCGGAAGCACAAAACTTGGAAAGAGATGCATACTTGCCGGACAAGTTGGAGTTGTAGGGCATATTGAATTAGCGGACGATGTAATAATAACGGCACAGTCCGGAGTTTCTAAATCTATTGACAAAGCCGGTAAATACCGGGGTTCGCCAACTGCACCTCTGGGAGAAACGCTACGACTCGAATCACACATGCGTAACCTCCCTGCCTATGTAGAAAAAATTAAAAAATTAGAAGAAAAAATCGCATCTTTGGAAGCAAAATTTTCAGAAAAAAATTAAAGGCTATAGATGCTCGAGCTTCAAAGGACGATTGCTAAAGATGTATCAATTTCCGGAATTGGTTTGCATACCGGAACATCTTGTACAATGACATTCAAACCGGCGCCGGATAATTACGGAATAAAGTTTATTAGAACTGATATTGGCGGCAGACCGGAAATTCCGGCTAACACAGATTACGTTGTAGACATTTCCCGCGGTACTACAATCGGTTTGGGTGAGGCTAAAGTATATACAGTTGAACATGTACTTTCAGCAGTTTACGGCTTACAAATAGATAATATAATAATCGAATTGGACGGAATTGAACCTCCAATTGGTGACGGAAGTGCAATGCCTTACGTTGAAAAACTAATGGAAGCAGGCTTTGTTACTCAAGAAACACCTAAAGACTATCTTGTTATAGATCAAACTGTAAGTTTTCATGATGAAGAAAATAAAATTGATATTGTAGCCCTTCCCTTGGATAGCTACAGAATTTCAATAATGGTTGATTATGAAAATCCGGCATTAGGAAGCCAGCACACCGGCTTATTCGATCTGGAAAAAGAATATGTAACGGAGTTTGCACCCGCAAGAACATTTTGCTTTTTAAGTGAAGTTGAAATGCTCGCTGACCAAGGTTTGATCAAAGGCGGAAATATTGATAACGCTGTTGTAATTGTTGATCATGAGATAAATGATGAAGGTTTGGGCAGATTAAAGGAAAAATTGAATCTTGACCATGATCTTACTGTGATTAATGGCTATCTGGATAACAACAAACTGCGTTTCCGTAATGAACCGGTTAGACATAAACTTTTGGACATGGTTGGAGATCTAGCTTTAGTCGGTGTTCCTATCAAAGCACAGATACTTGCCGCTCGTCCCGGACACAAAGCCAACGTAGAGTTCGCAAAGAAAATCCGTCAGTTATATCAACAGAAAAAACTTGTAAAGAAATTTCAGTTTGTAAAGAAAGAAGGATTGGTTTTTGATATTAACGCCATCCAGAGAATCCTTCCCCACCGTTATCCATTTCTTCTTGTCGATAAAATTATTCATCTGGATATGGATAAGAAAGTAATTGGAATTAAGAATGTTACGATAAACGAACCTTTCTTTAACGGACACTTTCCGGGACAGCCAGTAATGCCGGGTGTTTTAATTGTTGAGGCAATGGCACAAGTTAGTGGAATTTTGCTGCTTAACTCTTACCTCGACCCGGAAAATCATCTAGTATATTTTATGACAATTAACAATGCAAAGTTTAGAAAACCAGTCGTTCCGGGAGACCAGATTACTCTTGAGGCTGAATTGGTAAATGTAAAAGGTGGAAAATATTTTTCGCTGAAAGGCTCAGCTTATGTTGATGGCAATCTGGTAGCAGAAGCAGATTTTATGGCAGCGATGGTTCCAAAAGAAAACAAACCTAAAGAATAAAAGAAATTATATGGTAGAAATTCATCCAACCGCAATTGTTAGCCCAAAGGCAAAACTTGGAACCGATGTTAAAGTTGGTCCATTCTCAATAATTCATGATGACGTTGAAATCGGCGATGGATCAATAATTGATTCTCACGTTGTTTTATATGATGGTGCACGTCTTGGTAATCGTGTTAGATTATTTCAAGGTGTTTCTGTTGCAAACACACCACAAGATCTTAAGTTCGGCAATGAGGTTACATACTTCTATATCGGAGATGAAACCCAGATTAGAGAATTTGTAACTCTCCACCGCGGAACCCACGCAACCGGGAAATCGGAAGTCGGCAAGAACTGCTTGCTAATGGCATATACACACGTTGCACATGATTGTATTCTAGGTAATAATATTATTCTTGCTAATGGGGTTCAGATTGGCGGACATACAGAAATTGAAGATCACGTAATTGTAGGCGGACTTGTCGGCATTCATCAATTTACAAAGATTGGCGCACATGCTATGGTAGGCTCCAACTCAAAAGTTTCTGCAGATGTTCCCCCGTTTTTAATGGTTCAAGGCGCACCGGCACGATATGAAGGAATAAACAAAATTGGTTTGCGCCGCAGAGGCTTTACACCAGAACAACTTGAAGCAATTAAGGAAGCCTATAGAACTCTATATCTTTCCGGATTGCTTTTCTCTCAAGCAAAAGAAAAAATTGCCAAAGATCTTGGTCATCATGAAGTGGTAAAAAATATCCTAGATTTTATTTCCAAGGCAACGCGCGGTATAGTTCGTAAATGATCTGGCATTTTATAGATTCAGATTTTAACAGTGGCGAGTTCAATATGAATTTTGATCTTGAACTCGCTAAAAACTGCACAAGCGAAAACGCATATTTCCGTCTTTATCGTTGGCAACCCTATTGTATCTCGCTCGGCGCTAATCAATCATTTGAAGATATTAACCTTGAAAAAGCTAAAGCTGATGGAATTGATGTTGTAAAAAGGCCTACCGGCGGACGAGCTATTCTCCATGCAGAAGAATGGACTTACTCAGTTGTACTGCCATTAAATTATCAATACTCTCCCAAGGAAGTTTACTCAATAATTTCCAACGCATTGATACGCGGATTAGATTTATATGATCCGCTTTTAGCAAAATCGGAATTGGAAAACGTTCAGCCAAACTTTCCAAAACTGCTGGAAGAGCCAAGCGGGGTATTATGTTTTGCTTCGACCGCCAAGAATGAAGTGAAATTTGGCGGAAAAAAGTTAATTGGCAGCGCCCAGAGAAAGTTAAACAACACAATTCTCCAGCACGGATCAATTCTTTGCGGTACTTTTCATAAAAAATTAGCTGGATATTTGAATACTGACAGTAGTTCAAAGGAAATGCTACGGGCGGAGCTCAACTCCAGAACAACAGAGATAGAAACGATACTTAACTCCAAAATTGATTATGACCGTTTGAAAGAGTGTTTAATCCGGGGTTTTGAACAAGAATGGAAAATTCAGCTAATACGAAAAGAAACAATTATTTAACAGTGTAGAACGAAAATCACTTCCTTCCCTTCTTACTTAGTATTAAATTTAGTTGCAAATTCAGATGAATTATTAAATTCTATAGAGAAAAATGCGAAAACTATTTTCACTTTTTATTCTGCTTAGTTATTCAATTTCCGCACAGGACCAGAAAGACCTTGAGTTCTATTTAGAGTCTGCTCAGGTAATGGATATTACAAACGATGGAAATAATTTATGGATTGCCACAAACGGACATGGAATTATTTCATATTCCCCTTCTACAAATAAATGGGAACAGTATTCAACACAGAAGGGGAATATTTCGCTCGATCTTTTCTACTGCATTGCAGCCAACGAAAATTATGTTTGGGCCGGATCAACCGATGGACTTTTTATATTAGACAGAAAAACCGGCAACTGGTCAAAAAGAAAATTTGCTCTTGGCGGACAATTGGCGAACTGGATTCGCTCGGTTGCATACGACGAAGATGAGAATGTTGTGTGGATTGGGAGATTTAAGTATTTAACAAAATTCGATGTTTCGGCAAGAAGATATACCGATTATGATCTTACAATTCGGAACAATGAAAAGACAAACACAATAAAATCTATTCGCGTAGAAAAAAAATATGTTTGGTTTGGAACCGAAGCTGGCGTTCATCGTTATGATAAAACAAAAGATTTTAATAATAAAGACGCTAGAAGATTTTATGACATCAGGAACAATTCTTTTAACGGAGAAGGCGAACAAGTTTCTGTAAATACAATTTTAACTGAGCGAGACTATATCTGGTTTGGCTTAGATGAATTTGTAACTCCCGAGCGACCGGATTTTAATGTTGGCGGTTTATACCGTTTCGATTATAAAACTGAATGGCTCGGGCTTGATGCATCGAAAGGTTTACCCGGCAATGGCGTATACGATTTAGAACGCACAGGAAATTACATTTGGGCTTCGTTGTATCAGTTCGGCAGTTCTACAAAAGAAACTTTTGGACGCGGTTTGGCATTGATTAATCGAGTAACAAATCAAATTACTCCAATCCGCGATGATAGAATTCCAAGAACAATCTATACTATTTACTTCGACGGCATAAATCTTTGGCTGGGAACCGAGAATGGTTTAATAAAAATTAATTTCTTCAATAAGCTTGCTCAATGGAGCGGAATCCAGAGCGTTACTCAAA
>JBHEKZ010000054.1:0-3357 GCA_041859025.1 Melioribacteraceae bacterium
ATATGATTTTTCACTTATTGATTATGCTATAACCTCAGCAAGAAAGAATAACATGAAAATTGTTTTTCTTTGGTTCGGCAGCTGGAAAAATAGTATGTCTTGCTATGTGCCTGGATGGATCAAAACAGACCACAACAAGTATGCGCGAGCAAAATCGAAAGAGGGAATTGCTCAAGAAATTTTATCACCTTTTAACGAAAATAATCTTAAAGCTGATGTAAAAATTTATAAAGCATTGATGAAGCATATTAAGGAAGTAGATCAGAAAGAACAAACTGTAATTATGATGCAAGTGGAGAATGAAATTGGGATGTTGCCGGATGCGAGAGATTATTGTGAACCTGCCAATAAGAAATACGAAAGTATCGTTCCAAAAGAACTTACTTCCTATCTAAAACTGAATTATGAAACACTAACTGGCGAACTGAAAGAAAAAATAAAAAATAAAAATTTAGGCTCTCAACTAACATGGGAAGAGTTGTTTGGTAAAAGTATAGACACAGAAGAAATTTTTATGGCTTGGTATTTTGCACTTTACACTAACACAGTTGCTAAAGCTGGTAAAGAAGAATATCCAATTCCAACGTATGTAAACGCTGCACTAATTCGCCCTGGTTACAAACCTGGTCAGTATCCCAGTGCTGGACCTTTACCTCATTTGCGAAACATTTGGAATGCGGCCGCGCCTCAGATAGATATGCTTGCTATGGATATATACTTTAAGAATTATACCGAATGGCTTGCAAAGTTTGATTGGAAAGGAAACCCGGTTTTTATTCCGGAAGCAGATAGAATGCAAAGTGCCGCTAATGCGCTTTATGCGATTGCTCAGCATAACGCCTTTGGGTATAGTCCATTCTCTGTTGAGAACACGGATAATCCGGATAACAATCAGTTTCACCAAGCTTACAGTATATTGAACCAGCTAAAGCCAATAATTCTTGAATCACTAGGTAAAAAGAAAATGGCTGGTGTACTACTTGATAGTGCAAAGCAAACAGCTCAAATAAAACTTGGCAATTATATTTTCAATGTCAGCCATGAATACTCGTGGCCATATTCGCCAAAGAAATCGGGTGAAGTTCCTCGATATGGCGGAATGATTATTATGATGAGCCCCGATGATTTTTATGTGGCTGGCTCCGGTATTCTTTTAACTGTAAAATCAATTGTAGAAGATGAAAGAATTGCTGGAATAAAATCTGATGAAGAGGGAAGCTTAGTTGATGGAAATTGGAAACCGTTGAGAGTGTTGAATGGAGATGAAACTCACCAAGGAAGACACATTCATCTAACCGGTGATAAATTTAGTATACAAAAAGTTTCTTTCTATACATACAAATGATTTAGTGTTAATAAATCGAGATGCAATCGAAACAATGAGAATTAAGGGAATTATCTGTTTAGTAGTATTTTTTTATGCTATTACCAGTTGCGAAAATTATTTTGCTTGCGGTAATTGTTATTCCGTAGATCAAAGTGAGTCGGGAGATAGTTCTTTTTCAAAAAGAAAAACATGGATTGCTGATAATGGTAACGGAACGTTTACAAATCCAATTTTTTATGATGAGTTTTCTGATCCGGATTTGATTAGAGTTGGTGACGATTATTATTTGACTGGAACAACAATGCATGCGATGCCCGGCTTACCAATACTTCATTCAAAGGATTTGGTGAATTGGAAATTTCTCACTTATGCTGTTGATAAACTCGATTTAGGTCCCGAATTCAGATTAGAAGAAGGAAAAAATATTTACGGACAAGGAATCTGGGCGCCAAGTTTTCGCAATCATAACGGAACATATTACATCTTCTCAAATGTAAATAAGAAAAAGACTCAACTTTTTACTGCAACAAATCCGGCCGGACCATGGTTGCACAAAGAGATGAAAGTTTCACTTCATGATCTTTCTGTTCTCTTTGATGATGATGGTAAAAAATATGCCGTTTGGGGGTACGATGAAATTAAAATAGCAGAACTTACTGATGATCTTACTGATATTAAGCTTGGAAGCGAAAAGGTAATTATTCAAAAGGGAAGCGGTGCCGGTGAAGGAGCCCATTTCTATAAAATTAATAACAAATATTTTATTACACTAACAAACTGGGACCCAGTCTGTTATCAAGTATGCGCACGGGCTGATAATCCTTTTGGTCCCTATGAAATTATCACAATAAGTGCTGAAGAAAATTTAGGTGTTGGTACTGGGTGGAGAGTACAAAACACTAACGGATCTGAGAAAATAAAATTAATTCCACCCACGCAAAATAATGTTGGCTGTATTACGCTTCATCAAGGTGGAATTGTACAAACGCAAACCGGAGAGTGGTGGGGATTTTCCATGATGGATCATAATTCGATTGGAAGACTTTTATGTTTATCGCCAGTAACCTGGGAAAATGGCTGGCCATACTTAGGGTTGTCGGGCAATTTGACCCGCACTCCAAGAACCTGGGTTAAACCGCAAACTGGATTTTATTCTTCGCCAACAGCTACTTATGAACGTACCGATGATTTTTCTGATGCAGAATTAAAACCTATTTGGCAGTGGAACCATGTACCGGCTGATGCGAATTGGTCATTAACTAAACGGAAAGGTTATCTATCACTCAAATCGCTGCCCGCAAAAGATTTTTGGAATGCGAAAAATTCACTTACACAAAGGGCTATTGGACCGGAATCGATTGCTACAACAGAATTGGATGGTGAACAATTGCTAGAGGGAGATGTAGCCGGTCTTGCGTTATTAAATTATCCATACGCTTGGATTGGCATTACGAGGAACAACAATAAAATTAAATTGCAAAAGTATGATCAGCTAACAAATCAGTTGTTGACTGAAAATATTATTGCATCACATTTATGGTTAAGAGTAGAATGCAATTTTGATACAGAGTTTGCTCAGTTCAGTTATAGTATGGACGGAAAGAAATTTACTCAGTTGGGCGAAAAGTACATTATGGCTTATCAACTGAAAACATTTCAAGGTGTTCGTTTTGCAATATTCAATTACAATACAAAAAGTGTTGAAGGCGGTGTTGCGGATTTCAACTCATTTCTTGTTGAGGAGCCTCGTCCATCCGGATTAACAAAACCTATTCCGTATAACAAAACAATTACATTAAAAAATCTTGCAGATAGCACTAATCTGGTTAACTGGAAAAATTTTTTGCGGCCGGTTTCTAAATCGAATGAATTAGCTCGAAGTGCTTTTGCTAATTTTAACGTCATTGATAAAGGTAATGGAAGAATTGCGCTGCAGTCTAGTGAAACTGGTGGATTTGTAACTGTCGTAGGTCTAGGTAGCATGAGCGAAGTCAGAATTGAAAACGAGTTTAAAGGTGAGGCTTCTACAT
>JBHEKZ010000159.1:0-3099 GCA_041859025.1 Melioribacteraceae bacterium
CTTGTAAATGAAGAATTGAAAGCAGGTGTTCATGCATATTCATTCGATGCTTCAAAACTTAGTTCAGGAGTTTATTTCTATAAATTAGATTCCGAGCAAATCAGCCTTACAAAGAAAATGATGCTAGTTAAGTAATTTTAAGGCGGCAGCATACTCTGCTGCCGCTTTCATTCTTAATTCAATTATCGGAGATTACTGGAATGAAATTAGCCATACTACTTTTTATCTCACTCTTTACATTCCCGGTCTTTTCTCAAAATGCCAAGGAATTCACAATAGAAAATTGTGTCTCGATTTTTAATCCCGAAAAAATTGAAAAGACAAATGTCGGCTATCAATATTGGTATGTTAATAAAGATTTTATCGATGGACGAACTCTGAAGGTAAGTGTAGTAGCTCCAAACTCCGCAACACACGCTCCACATGTTCATGCAGAAGATGAATTCTTTTTTGTCCTTGAAGGCAAGGCGGAATTTTATCTTGCGGGAAAAACAAAAATTGTTGAAGGTAATGCCAGTTTTTACTGCCCATCTAACATCGAGCATGGGATTAAAAATGTCGGTAATACCGAATTAAAATACTTAGTTATAAAAAAGTATAACAGACCATAAATTTTTGTTAATGTGTTCTTCTAAGTTAAAAATGAGTTATTTTGTAGTTAATAAAGTAAAGGATAAAGTTAACTCAATTTATAAGTGATACTATGAGAGAAAAAGCTGTTACACTAAACGATATAGCTGAAAAACTGAATTTGTCTACAGTAACAATTTCAAAAGCGCTTCGCAATCACCCTGATATTTCTCCCAAAACTACCAAACTTATCAAAACAATTGCAGAAGAGATGGGTTATACACCGAATATTATGGCTAGAAACCTATCCGCTAGAAAATCAAACACAATTGGACTTGTTGTCCCAAAGATTGCGCATTTCTTTTTCGGCTCCATTATAGAATGTGTTTACGATTTAGCTTTTCAGAATAATTACGAAATAATTTTAACTGTTTCTCAAGAAAGTGTAGAAAGAGAAAAGAAACATTTACAAACACTTCTTGCAATGAAGGTTGATGGAATTATTATTTCGATTACTCAAGAAACTACGGATTTTTCCATTTTTGATACCATTGAAAGACGTGGAGTTCCACTGGTTTTCATGGATCGTATTCCGGAATCTTCAAATGGTTATAATACTGTACGGGTTGATGACCGGGGCGGTGCGTTTAAAGCTATTGAACATGCAATCAATTTGGGCTATAAAAAAGTTGCTCACTTTGGAGGATATCAAAACATTAGTATTGGAAGAGAACGTAAAGCTGGCTTTGTGGAGGCTATGCAAAAATATGGCCTTGAAATAAATGATAGTTGGGTTTCGGAGGGCGGATTTGGCGAAAACTACGGATATGATTCATTTATGAAGCTCTACAGAGAAAATAATTTACCCGATTTGATCTTTGCAGTAACATATCCTGTTTCATTAGGAATTTATATGGCTGCCGCTGAAGTTGGACTTCGTATACCTGATGATATTGATGTTATTTGTTTTGGAAATGCAAAAGTGCAAAATTTCCTTTCACCACCTTTAAGCTGCGTCGATCAATCCACAGAACTACTGAGCAAACATGCAATGGAAATGATTTTGGAAAATATTGAAAAGAGAGAGGAATACGTACCCAAACAAGTTGTGGTAGATACAAATTTAGTGTTAAGAGGAACCTGCACTCACTTTAATAAGGCGTGATTCACCAAACGCAGACTCTTTTTTTAATGCAATTTATCTCTTTCAGAAAGGATTTTTTTTACTTCTTCAACAAGATACTTATTTTCTGTTGGCTTCCGGATATATTTATCTGCGCCCGCATCTATAGCTAGTCTTTCATCTTTAATAAATGCATGTGCACTAACCACAACAATTGGAGTGGATAAATACTTCTCAGATTCTCGCAATTCTTTAATTAAGTCTAATCCATTCTTCTCTGATCCAAGAGCCATATCAAGAATAAATAAGTCAATTTTTTGTGAATTTCTTATCTCTTCATAAAAAGATTCTACGTTTCTACAACTTATTACCGTAAACTCTTTCCTAAAAATTCTGCTAAATATGTCCAAAATAATTTCATCATCTTCAACAAGAAGGATTGTGTAGTCCTTGAACTTCATCCAATCTCCTACAGAAAACAAACTATTTTCTCTTAACAATTAGTCTTGAAAAATCATTATTTTTCTAATGCCCGCATAAAAATTAAATTTTTTATACATGTATTTCAATTAAGAATAAAAATAGGGAAGATTAAATGGAAGCAATAGGACTTTCTTTAATAGACTGGATAATAATTCTAGTCTATTTTGCTTTTGTACTTGGAATAGGATTATATCTTCGAAAATTTACTACAAGTCATGAGGATTTCTTTCTTGCCGGTAGAAAAAATTCATCGTGGGTGGCCGGATTAGCTTTTCTTTCTGCAAACCTTGGCGCGCTGGAATTGCTTGGAATGACTGGAAATACATTTAAGTATGGTATGTATGTAGCACATTTTTATTGGATAGGTGCAATTCCGGCTATGGTTTTTCTTGGAATATATATGATGCCGTTTTACTATAGTAGTAAAATTAATTCTATACCCGGATACTTAAAATTGAGATTTGATGAGAAAACTAGAGTATTGAATGGGATTGCTTTTGCAATTATGACTTTGTTGGTTTCGGGAATTAACTTGTATGCTATGGCTTTAGTATTGCATACTTTCATTGGCTGGAATTGGGATATCAGTATGTGGGTATCTGCAATTACAGTAGCTGCATATGTTACACTTAGCGGATTAATGTCTGCAATTTTCACTGAAATTATTCAGTTCTTCTTAATATGGTTTGGCCTATTCCTGGTTTCGATTCTTGGAATCATTGAAATTGGTAGTCTTGATCAAATACTTACCCGATTACCGGTTTCTATGAACACTCTTTGGTCGACCTCGGCTGATCCAACCCAAAATGGAATGCTTATTCACTGGGGAGGAATTGTACTTGGTCTAGGATTCGTACTTTCCTTTGGGTACTGGACTACAGATTTTCTAGTTGTACAAAGAGCTTTCTCAGCAAAAGATTTAA
>JBHEKZ010000203.1:0-2848 GCA_041859025.1 Melioribacteraceae bacterium
CTTTGTTTAACAGAGGGTTCAATGACCTTGCTAATTACAAAAAACTTCCACTTTCTTGTATCACTTGAAAATTGTGCTTCGCCAACTATTATTTCCAAATAATCTTCTATTTGTCTAAACTGTTCCGTTCCAATGGAAACAGAAGGGCGTTTTAATTCCACAATTATATTTTCTTCCAAAGAATACTCATGATTTAATGGGTCAGGGACACTACGCTTTCTACACATAAAAATATCCATCCTTCTTTGCTTTTGAGTATTAGCAATTTTTACTTTTTTAGCGTTCTTCTCGCCATCCAAAACATATAAATATTCTTTTAGGGCTGCCTCAAATGGTTCATCGGCAGAGGCTAAATGATATTGTTCCCCAAATAACCAGTAGTTTTCTTGAATAGCTTTTTGAACATGATCTCGCTCGTTTGTAAACTTGGCAAGATCAAAAACTAGTTTCTCTAAAAGCTTAACTATAATAAACCGAGTTTCTATTAATTTTATGGTTTTAATAATGTTAGATAACTTGCTTTTAGAAATCGCCTTGCTCAATGATTGCCGTTCCTCAGCAGTAAGTTTTGTTATTGAATCAATAATATTTAGAATATGATCTCTCTCTTCCGAGTTTAATAACAAGCCCAAGAAGCCAACTACAGTTTTCGCTTGCTCATCTTTCAGATTCTTAAATATTTTTGGTTGTACAGAATAGATTTCTTTTACAACTACTATTAAATCTTTTCGCTGCGCTTTACCGAATTTGTTATCGTTGTATTTTGGAATAATTCCTTTCTTTTCGTAAGCATCTATAAGCTTAGTAGCTGCTTTGTCCTTCACATATTCTTTCTGTTTATCCTCAACAAATTTATCTAATGTTTTACTTAAAGCTTTATAAACCGGATGCCTCTGGTTTTTTCCAATTGCTGGCGATGCAGTTTCTTTCACATTGTATATGAAGTCGTTGAAAAATGCACTTTGAACAAAAATACTATGATGAAAATCAATAGCGTTGTTATTGTAACTCGTTAGAACTTTAGCTTTTTCAAATTTATCAGAGCCTAAAAGATAGTAGTAATATTTATCGCCTATTTTTTCGTTCCATCTAATAAACGTTACATCAAAAGTGTATTTATTTCCATCCTCATCATTTATTTCGAGAGGCTTTTTAGCAGATTCTCCAATTAAATATTCATAATCTAAATCTTCCTCATTAATTTTAATGCTGAAATTATTTGATTTGTTTAGAAATAAAAACCAGCCAAACTGCTGAGCTAAATAATTTTTAAAATCAGTATTGTTAAATGAGTAGGCGGTAACATTAAACAAATCTGATAACACTAGAGTTGTTCCAGTTTTTTTACCTTTTGCTACAATTCTATTTTCTGTTTCGTATTTATCCTTGGAGCTTTTACTAACTACAATATCATATTCAAGTAGTTCTTTCCCTGTATCGTATATTGTATGCCATTTTGCATGGTTAGCAAATGCTCCAAAAGAAAATCGACCCTTGCCTTTTTTACCTCTCACATAAGATGATCTCTGAAATGTTTTTTTCTTTAATGAATCTAAAAAAGAACCAAACGTTTCTTCAAGATTATCAATCTTAATTCCATCTCCATTATCAATTACACTTATGCTTTCAATCGAATCAATATCATTGGTATTGAAATTAATTTGAACCTCTGTTGCCATAGCATCAAACGAATTCCAAATTAGTTCAGAAATTGCCTCTCTATGGTCTTTAGTAATACCCGAGGAATCAATCCCCTTGTTATTTATTTTAACCTGTTTTTCCATCTCTAAATTTCTTAATTCAATTTTTCTAATATTATTTTCCCAATTCCATAATCCAACTTCCCTGTATCATCTAATACATTTATGAATCCAAGTTTACAAGCATTTCCATTATCTCTACCTTTATGAAAGGTTCCGAATTTCTCCGGAAACTCTTGTATTTTAGGGTATAGTAGCATACTCTTACTTGAGTTCCAATAAATATTGTAAGCATACATTTGCTTTAAATCATCATCAGAAGGATTCCTGTAATCAATCACTTTCCATTTTGTGTCAATTACAAATACTTCTTTTGTATCGCCTTGTTTCTTTGTTACAACTATGTCAGGGCGGATTGTTTTTGATTCCCAAAATTTTTGGGAGTTTTGAAATTCAACAGAAACTCCTTCCGGTTTATTTCTCTGTAACATTCTAAAAACATACTCCTCCCATAGCTTATTCATATCAAATAATAGTGCAAGCATATTCTCCTGACCGTTTTTAATGTCGGGAGAATAATTAAGGATGATCATCTTTGCTATCTTAATAGCTTCATTGTATGCGACTGTTTTCCTAGACTCCTTCAGTTGATCAAAATGAACCTTAGTAATTTGTATCTCTTTAATTTCAGGGAAATCAAGCTTTATTCTTGCAATTCTATCTTTTAAGTTTGCGTTTGAAACAATCTTTGAAAGTATATTTAATCCTTTCAACAGGATTTGATTAATCACGTTTTCGTAATCGTAAACTTGATGAGTTGTATAGAAACGCTCGTGATGAATAACATTCTGCTGAATGTTTTTTGCAAACTCAATCCTCCCTTTTAAAGCACTTGTATTAGAAGACTGATTGTGATATTTCTTAATTAACCCCTTTCTAAGCAGGGCGGTTACTTCATCAATATAAATCTCGAAATAAAGTTCTAGTAGCGAATGATACCGTTTATTAAGGCTTGCTTCTGAAACCGAATCTACTTTGATTTTACGGCAAATAGCAAGCATGCTTAATAAAGCATTGCGCCATTTTTCTGACTCCGCTTTATATTCAATGCTATTGAGACTTCTTTTTTTATCTGCCTTGGGTAATAT
>JBHEKZ010000270.1:0-2656 GCA_041859025.1 Melioribacteraceae bacterium
ATATGATTATAAAACCAGCTTTTTACATTGTAGAGTTCTTCCAGAGTAAGCAGGGGTTTTTTATCTAAATAAGATTGAAGAATGTTTTCAATTTTTCTGTAAAAGCGATCATGTTCCAGCTTGTGAGAATAATATCCTTCAAAATGAGTTTGCTTCATCAGGTCTTCTTCGTAATCAAAATGCTTTCGAAGATGAACAACGAGGATTTTGAGCTGTGCTTGAACAGTTCGGGTTTTCTTTAATACGAAAGCAGTGTAGATCTTATTGATAATGTGAGTCATCTGCTCATGCTGTTCATCCATCAAGCAGATTTTTACTTCTTCTTCTGTGGTGAAAGTTACAAAGTCCATTAATATCTATTTTATGTTAAATCATTCCAAAGCGTTTTCTCAAAAACCATTCTGCGCTAAACAGTAATACAATCAAACCGAGTATCCAAGAGTAGTTCCAAAGCTCAAACTCATTTTTAATTAAAGTGTCGCCATTTTTTTTCTTGGCAGCATCAATAAGTCTCTGAATCAGCTTGTCATAATTTTCTATACCAAAATACTCACCGTTACTCGAATTAGCCAGAAGTTTTAAGTAATCGACTCTCATTTTTGTATCCAGCAGTTCTATTGCGGAAGAACTTACTGAAAAGCGTACTGTTGATTTAAAAGTTGCATTACCGTTCAACTGGCTCGAAGCTGTGCAAATAAAATCGCCATTCATATCAGGAGTAAAAGTGCCGCTGTAAATACCATTCCCCTGCGGAGTCAAGATCAATTCATTCTTTTGATCAGCATGAGCTATTTCAAGTTTCACTTGTGCGGTATCAACCGGATTGAAACTATTGTCATATAACTCGGCGGTAATTTGAACTTGTTCGTTAGATGAGTAAACTTTTTTATTCAAGCTAAGTTTGAATTGTTTCTTGTCGCCCGAGAGACTAAGCCATTTCACAATTTCGTTAACAAAATTTTTGAAGAAGTCGGGATTTCGCTCGGAAGCTTGAAGCGACCAGCGCCAATAGTTACTCGCGTTAACAGCAAAAGATCTCTGATTACCAATAGAACGCAGCATAACAAGCGGAGAATTTAGAATTGCTTCACGAACTTTTGACTTAACAATTACTTTGCTCTCCGGCTTGGAAATAACTTCTGCGGCTGATTGAAAAACCGGCGGTAAATTATTCCATACAGTAACTGAGTTGCTTAGTTGAGAAAAATTGGAAGCGAAATCATTCTTTTGAATTTCCGGTAACACTTGAAATGCGTCGGGAGAAATTTTTCTTGTAAAAAATGGAAGATATGTTTCTAGCGCCTTTAATTTTCCAAAGTCGCATGATGAAGAAATGGAAATGAAGAAAGGTGTCCCATTCTCAATTTTATTTACAACCTGAGAAATTAATTGCTGTGGAGTATTCGAAGCGGGGAAATCAATCAAGAAAAGTACTGATGAACTATCCAGAGCATTAACTTTTCTTTCATCCCAAATTTTATTTTGTGAAACCTGAATAAACTTATTAATCTTTATATTCTTGTCACTTTCCAGCGCAGAGGCGACTGCAGAAACATCCGGGGAAGGTGAGCGGCAACCAAACCGATCTTTATCTTAGTATCAAGTACTGTTAAGAAAAAAGTTTTCTGATTATTCAGCGGATTAAACTCGCCTGTTAATGGACTGATCGCAATCCTTAACTTCTTTTCGCCGCCGGTTTTGGGTGTGTAAAGAAAGTCTGTGATGTTATTACCGGAATTGCTAAGCGAAATTTCCTTCGACTCAATCAGTAAATCTTCTTCATAAAAACTAAGTTTTACTCTGCTTCCGTCAAAACCATTTTGTCTTATGGTTGTTTGAATTTTTGTTGTTGCGCCAGCATAAATATATTGGTTGTGAGAAACATTAAATAATTCCACATCCTTCTTAGTAGAAGAATCTCCAACGCCAACTGTAAAAATTGGAACCTGCATCTTCTCTAACTGATAAGATGGATCTGCACCTTCTGTGATTATACCATCACTAACTAAAACCGCAGAGGCTGTAGCAGATTGATGTTTGTTCAGCAGGCTAAGTAGCGAAGAAAAATTTGTTGTTTGTCCAGTTAGGTTTAAAGTTGGTTGGTCAACGGAAACCGAGTCAATTTTATTCCCGAACGTAAACAAACTTACATTTAAGGATTTTTCAGAATTCAAATCCTTAATTAGTTTGAGAATTGATTGACTTCTTTTTAAGCTATCTTTGGCTGATATTGATTTAGAATTATCTATTAAAAGTAAAGTGCTTTTCTCGTCGTCAGCTCTTTTTGTCACCGACAGCATCGGTTCAAAAATCAAAAACAACAATAGAGCGAAAATACAAGAACGGATAATAGTTAGTAGAATTTTTGAAACTTTGGAAATCCTTGGAAGTGTATACGTGTAAACGAAAACTGAAAATGCAATCTGAATTGCGGCAAGAATAATGTAAAGCCAAGCACTTCCGGAAAGCGCGATTCTGATATTTTCAAATCCGAACATTTATTCTATTAACTCTTCTTGAAATTGTTTTCCAAATCCCAAGTTTTCATAGTTTCAAATGTCTTGTAATCTGTTAAGTCAAAATGAATCGGAGTTACAGAAACATAATCGTTCTTTAGAGCGTAATGATCTGCTTCAATTGTATTGTCGGTTTCAAT
>JBHEKZ010000314.1:0-5477 GCA_041859025.1 Melioribacteraceae bacterium
TTTTCACTATTAGTAACTACCTCGCTAAACAAAGAAGAGCTCAACGCTTCTTTACTAAAAACTTTTCTTTTCTAGTTCTTCCCGACTTTCTATCTTTGTTGCGAAAGATAGATATCTGCTCAATTACCAAATACTGCGGAGGATTCTTGTTTCAGCTCGACCTTATTCAGACTGTTGCACTAGCCGGAATATTTTTGTTCATCGGTCATCTGCTCTGCAAAAAAATAAAACCTTTTGGCAGGTACAACATCCCGGCACCGGTTGTTGGCGGTTTGCTGATTTCAATATTTAATCTAGTTACCCATCAATATGGAATTGAGCTTTTGAAATTCGATACGACTTTACGCGAACCTCTGATGATCGCCTTCTTTACAACAATTGGGTTGAACGCAAGTTTGAAGCTTCTTAAAGTTGGCGGACCGGCTGTTTTTAAATTCTTTATAGTAGCTACAATTTTTGCTGTACTTCAAAATGTGCTTGGGATTTTAGCAACTCTTCCATTTGGAATTTCTCCTTTAGTAGGTGTATTAAGCGGCTCGGTTACACTAACCGGCGGACCGGCAACCGGGTTAGCCTTCTCCCCCCTTTTTGAACAACATGGTGTTGACGGCGCCGCCACAATAGCTGTTGCTTCGGCTATGGTAGGAATTGTTTCCGGTGGATTGATTGGTGGACCCATAGGAACTTATCTTATCAAGAAAAATAATTTGCATTCTCATTCAGTAAAGAAAAAAGAAGCCGCTGCCTTAAATGAACTGGAAAGTTTCAACCAGGATGAGACTGAAAAAGAGGGATGGATTTCCGGCGAAGATATTCACTATGTATTCATGTTAAAAAGTATAGTTGTAATTTTAGCAGCGATGTGGATTGGCAGCGGACTTAGTATGTTGTTCAAATCCTGGGGACTAACGCTCCCGGCATATATTGGTGCAATGCTGATTGCAGCTATAATTAGAAACATTGATGACAAAACAAAGGCCTTTAATCTTCCGCACCAAACAATAAATCAGCTTGGTGATATTGCTCTATCACTTTTCATAGTAATTGCTTTAATGACTCTGAACCTCTGGAAGTTAGCGGGACTTGCAGTTCCATTAATCACAATACTCATTGCCCAAGTTGCAATGATTTCTCTGGTTTGCTTCTGGCCTATTTTCCAGCTGATGGGAAAAGATTATGAGTCCGCTGTTATAAGCAGTGGTTTTTTGGGATTTATGCTAGGCACAACTGCCAACTCAATGGCAAATATGAAAGTACTTGTAGATAAATTTGGTCCGGCACCCAAAGCGTTTTTGATTGTACCGATAGTAGGCGCGTTCTTTATAGATTTTACGAACGCCATAATCATCACTACGTTTCTGAATTTTTTTTAGCCGAAGAAACTATAAATACATTAGCTATTGATTACAGCTTCCTCTGCGATTGCGCTGGTATCTAATTCACCTTCCCAGCGAGCCATTACGGCTGAAGCTAAACAATTACCCACTAGGTTAACCGTTGTACGCGCCATATCCATAATCTCATCAATTCCGAGAATAACTGCAACACCTTCCAACGGTAAGCCGAATGAAACAAGTGTACCGGAAAGAATTACCAAAGATGCGCGCGGTACTGCGGCAACGCCTTTGCTTGTAATCATTAATGTGAGCATCATAAGCATCTGCTGTGATAAAGTAAGTTCAATTCCTGCTGCTTGAGCTACAAAAATAGAAGCTACCGAAAGGTATAAAGTAGAGCCGTCAAGATTAAATGAGTAGCCGGTTGGAAGTACAAAGGAAACTATCTTTTTAGGTACGCCAAAACTTATCATACGCTTGAAAGCATCCGGCAAAGCTGCGTCGGATGATGTTGTTGTAAACGCAATCAAAGCCGGATTTTTTATTGCATTTAAAAATCTTCTAATTGGAATTTTTGCAATGAATAAAACTGGGACGAAAACAACAACTATAAAAACTGCAAGCGCTCCGTAGAAAGTAAGTATCAGCTTGCCAAGATTGATAAGAACCGACATCCCGCTATGACCTATGGTGTACCACATAGCTGCGCCTATTCCAAAAGGAGCAAATTTCATTACTATGTTTGTGAATTTGAACATTACTTCGGAAAGTCCTTCGCAAAATCCTAGTATTGCTTCCTTCGGCTTTCCTTTTACTTGAGTTAGCGCAACTCCAAAAAGTATTGCAAAGAACACAACTTGAAGAACTTCATTATTAGCGGCGGCTTCAAAAATACTTTTAGGAACAATATGCTCAATCATTCCTTGAAAAGTAATTTGGCTTTGAGCGAGAGCGGAATCGGAAACCTTTGCAACTTGAAGCGAAACACCATCGCCGGGACGAACAATATTTACAGCTATCAACCCAATGAACAATGCTATGGTTGTTACAACTTCAAAATAGAAAATTGTTTTTAGCGCAAGCCTTCCAATCACTTTTAGATCGTCGCTGTGCCCGGCAATTCCAACCACTAGTGTTCCGAACAATAAAGGGACAATTATGGATTTTATCATTCTCAAAAAAACATTCGAGATTATTCTGATGTTCTGAGATTGTTCCGGTAACAGAGCGCCGCCAATCATTCCCAAAATCATTGAGATAACAATCCATTTAGTTAAGCTGATATTCTTGATGATTCGCCACATAGTTTTGTCGTTTTAGTGATCGGTTTTTGTGCCGCAAAATATAGCAAATACTTTTTTCAACCGATTGTAATTACTATGTTTTGAGCGGCTCATATTTGCCTTTTCATTTTGCGGATTTGGGAATATCTTACAACAAAAATCATAAGAGTGTTATGAAAAAACTGTTTACTGTGATGATCTTTTTAGCGATAACAAATTGGCTGCCTGCTCAAGATGATGGCTCGCGCTACTGTTCCGAGGGGAAAATAAAGGCATTCAACAACTTAAGTAAACTGAGCAAAATTGCTTACCCCGGAGACGACAACATAGATGTAACTTATTATAAATTGGATCTTACTGTTGGTGTAAATCCTAGTTCCCTTTCCGGAATTGTTACTATCACTGCCAAATCCAAATTAAGCGGACTGTATTCAATTTTTCTAGATTTGAAAAATTCATTAGCTGTATCAAGCGTTACAGTTAAAGGCACTTCCGTTAAGTTTACGCAAACTTCCGATCACAGATTAAATATTACGCTGGATAGATACTATGTTTATGAAGAAGAATTTACTCTTGAAATTAAATACGCCGGAGTTCCGGTTGCCGGCAGCGGAATGATCAGTAACGGTTCGTTTCAGTTTTATGATTCAAATGCCAAGAAAGACATCATCGCAAGTCTTAGTCAGCCTTATGGGGCGCGCGATTGGTGGCCCAGCAAAGATACTCCTGCAGATAAAGTTGATTCATCCGATGTATGGATAACTTGCAGCAGCAATTTTGTCGGAGTATCAAACGGCAAACTGGTTGAGACATTAACAAATGCGAACAATACAAAAACATATAAGTGGCATAACAGTTATCCAATTGCCAACTATCTTATTTCAATTGCTGTAACCAATTACCAAACTATAAACGATCAATTTGAATATTCTCCAGGTAAGTTCTTCCCAATTGTTCACTACGTTTATCCGGAAAAGAATGATGCAACACGCAAGGCAGCTGTTGCAAAAACAATAAACATCATGAAAATTTATTCCGAAAAATTCGGTGATTATCCCTTCCTAAAGGAAAAATACGGACATGCCGAATTTGCATGGGGTGGTGGAATGGAACACCAAACCGTAACTTCGATGGGAACCTATGCTATGAATAGCGAGAATACAATTGCACATGAGCTTGGACATCAATGGTTTGGAGATAAAGTAACTTGTAAAGATTGGCAGAACATTTGGCTTAACGAAGGCTTTGCATCATACACTGAATGTATTTATCGTGAAGGCGCTTACGGAATTTCCGATTTCAATTCGTATGTAAATAGTTTTATGAGCCAAGCCAAGACTGCAAAAGGCTCGATCTATGTTCAGGATATTTCCAGCGAATCGGAAATATTTAACGGTGCTCGTTCCTATAAAAAAGGAGCCGTTGTATTACACATGCTGCGCGGTATTGTTGGCGACGAAAAATTTTTCCAAATATTAAAAGAGTATTTAACCGAGCCGGGGCTTGCATACAATGTTGCAGCTACCGAAGATTTTCAGAAAGTAGCCGAAAGAGTATACGGAGAAAGCTTGGATTATTTTTTCAAAGAATGGATTTACGGCGAAAACTATCCGAAGTATAGCATTGAAAAAATATATATTAAGAATAACGACGGCACTTACCTTCTTAATTTTAAGTTGAAGCAGAACACGAACACAAATCCGGCGCATTTCAAAATGCCTTTCGAACTATGGATTAGAGTTAAAGATGTAGTGATTGTTAGGAAATATTTTAATGATCAACCTGAGCAAGGCTGGCTCATACCACTCGGAAGAGAATTGCCCGACGAAGTTATATTCGATCCAGACAATTGGATTTTGAAAGACGTTATTGCAAATACAGATGCAGATGACGAGAATGTTCCAACTACTTTTTCACTTTCACAAAACTACCCCAACCCGTTTAATCCGGAGACTACAATCGAGTATTCACTCCCTAAAGCTGATTTTGTTACACTGAAAGTGTATGATATACTTGGACAAGAAAAAATTACACTGGTAAACGAAATACAACAAGCAGGGATACATAATTGCAAATTGAGAATTGAAAACGGAGAATTAACCAGTGGAACATATTTCTACACATTGAAAGCAGGTGAATTTTCCGAAACCAAAAAAATGGTTATACTTAAATAAGTTTTCCTAAGTTAGCGGCTGAGCAAGTTTCCATTAATCAGCCGCAATTCCTATTTTTCCACCGCAGCATTTCTATCTAACTTTAGCATTAACAATTAGCGGCTCAACTGTTATGAGACAACTAACGATAATAACTTTAAGCATACTTCTATTTTTTTCCGCAACAACAAATAACGGAGCTAGTTTGAATTTACGCCACACTTATTTATTTAAGTCCTACACGGACACAACAGAATTTTGGCAGCACTATAAAGAGCTAGATAAGTTTTACTCAGATAAAAAACTTGGTTCATTCGTTGAAGGAGGCAAAACCATATTCCGTTTGTTTGCTCCTTCTGCAACTTTAGTAAAACTATGCGTCTTCGAAAAAGCCGCTGACAAAAAATCCAAAGAATATTACATGATTCGTGATGAGCAAGGTGTTTGGGAATTAAAAGTTGATGGTGAACTCTACGGCAAGTTCTACGGCTACAAAGTTTATCACAAAGGTGATGACTTTACCAATCCGAATATTCCGGTTTGTGTTGACCCGTATTCCAAAGCAGTCGCAACTTACACAACATTCATGAATCCGCGAAAATCTATAGTTGTAAAAGAAGAAAATTATGATTGGGAAAGTGATCAGTGGATTCATCGCGACTGGCGCGATTTAATTGTTTATGAAATGCATATACGAGATTTAT
>JBHEKZ010000606.1:0-4898 GCA_041859025.1 Melioribacteraceae bacterium
ACCTCCAACCCCAAACCAACTTTTGGCACCATAAACAGTTTTTCCAACTGCCAGAACTGCAATTAGGAAAAAGATTGAGACACTATAAAATGGAATGGCAATTAATTTAATTGTTTGATGCGGAAGAGAATAAAATAGCAGAAAGGTAAAAAAGGAAACAGCGACAAAAATTACCTGCTTGTAAAAATCCCCTCGCGCAGAAGGTAAATTAAGTGTTGAACTGTAGATAGCAATTAAACCGAAAGCTATTAGTACGACAACCGGCAAAAATACTGCTAGATCAAATCGGTCCTGTATGTTGTAATTAATTTTCAAGTTTATCCTTTTTAATCGGCTTCGGCGATTGTAACCGGTTGGTTTGGTAAAGCTTTTCTCATGTAAGCAGCAATTACATCTCGAGCAATTGGAGCAGCTGCTACGCTACCAAAACCAGCATTTTCTACAATTACTGCAATGGCAATTTTAGGATTATTGTATGGTGCGAATCCCACAAATATAGCATGATCTTTTCCGTGCGGATTCTGCGCAGTTCCAGTTTTACCAGAAATATCTAATTCTGTAGAACGAATGTTTCCAGCTGTACCGGCGCCATTAACTACTTTCCACATTGCGTGTCTAACAACTTCAAATGAATGTTTGCTTATACCTATATCATAATATTTAGGCTTAACATCAGTTCTGACTTTTGTTTTTGTATCGACATAAGCCTTTAAGAAATGTGGATTAGCCGATTTACCATAATTAGCAAATAAAGCAGCGTACTGAGCTAGTTGTATAGGAGTCACACTTAGTTCACCTTGTCCAATACCCAAACTAATAACAAATCCTTTAGTCCATCCTCGTTTACCATAAACCTTGTTATAATATTCCTCAGATGGTACAATACCTCTGCCTTCTTCTCCCAGATCTACGCTTGTCTTTCTGCCAAAGCCAAATTTTTTAGAGTAAGCAGACCAGCGATCCAAACCCAGCTTGTTTACAAGAGAGTAGTAAAAAGTATTACATGATTTTTCTATCGAAGTTTCAACATCAGTACTTCCGTGATTGTGCAAGCATTTAAAGAATCTATCCCCGAATTGAAAACCTCCATTGCATGGTATTCTGGTAGTTTCATCAATGAGACCCTCTTCCAGACCGGCAACTGCAGATATCATTTTGAAGGTTGAACCGGGTGAATAGTAACCGGTTGTTGCACGATTTAACAACGGCTTATCCGGATTATCTCTCAAAGCTTTATAGTTTTCATACGACGTAACCGCAGCAAATTCAGCCGGATCAAATTGAGGAGAACTAGTAAAGGCAATAATCTCTCCGGTTGAAGGTTCAATTGCAACTACAGCTCCCCTTCTTTCCTTAAAAGCATCTTCAGCAACTTTTTGTGCCGCTTTATCAATTGATAAAATTAAATCATATCCTTTAACTGCCGAGTAATCTTCTTCGCCGCTTTTATACTTGCCAATAGTTTTCTGGCGTGAATCTACTAACACATAATGAACGCCTTTTTTACCGCGCAAAATATCTTCATAAGTTTTTTCCAATCCGGCAAAACCAATTTCATCACCCATCGAGTATTCATTCTTGCGTTTCTGAAGAATGCTCAATGGAATTTCGCGAGCATATCCGAACATATGAGCACCCATCACACCGAACGAATAATCGCGTTGTGTTTCCATAACATAATCTACACCCGGCAACTTTGCCGCATTCTCTTCGTACCATGCAATAACTTTGAAATCGACATCCTTTGCAATTCTTCTTGGAATGTATTTGGAATATGTATTGTTAGCTTTAAGGATTTTATGAACGTAGCCGGAATCAACACCAAGAATAGTTTCTATGTATGGCGTTAATGTATCTTGATATTCAGAAGGAGTAATTCTAAGAGTAAAGGAAGGTTTGTTGCCGACTAAAACTTCTTGGTTCCTGTCAAATAAAATTCCGCGCGGTGCTGTTTGATAAATTGGCTTAACACTATTTTCATCCGAGCGAACTTCGTAAGTGGGAGCGTTCACAATCTGCATGTTGAACAGTTGTGCAATTATTATCGCAGTAAAACCAATTATTATGAATGACAATATTCTCTTTCTGGCCGCAGAGCCAAAAATATTATCGTTCATATTCTTCCCTTTCTCATATTAAATGCGACTATACCTAGTCCAAAAACCGTGGTATATACTGCCGGTAGCAAAGCTCCTTCAAGTAATAAAGCAGTAAACTTCATTTCCGAATTAAAATTCCCGGCAAACGAATAGACTAGCGAGTTAATAAAAGCTGCAATAAAGAGAACAATCAAGAAAAAATAACTGGCTGTATTTGTATCAACTCTATTTTCATTATAAAAATACCCAATAACAAAAGATGCTATTGTCATTGAAAGCATCGATGCACCAAGAATTCCGCCAGAGAATAAGTCGAAGAAAAAACCAAATATAAAGCCCAGGATCATACCATATATTTGGCCCCCAAGTAAGGCATAATATACAGCAACAAGTAAAATTAAATTCGGGACAATGCCATAAATTGATATCAGAGGAACAACAACAAGCTGAATTAACAGCAACGGAATAAAGTACAATATTGGTTTCAGATAATTCATCATTGTTTTTTCAACAGATTCATTTCCAACTGATTTATTTGTTTGCTTGATACAATTCCAATTACAAACAAATTGTTTGTTGCTTCTATTTCGGCAAATGGTTTTATAGTCAAGCTGTGAAGCAGACCAAGTTCGTTTGTTTCCTTTTTCGAAATTGTTCCAACCGGAATGAGCGGTGGGAATAACGAACTGAAATCGGAGGTTTCAACTCTATCACCAATTTTAACATCGTATGTAGTAGGTATATCTTTTATGATTAAATCTCTGCCATCAAAGCTCAAGACGCCATCAACATTACTTCTTTGTACTGTAACAGCAATGCTTAAATTGCTGTTTTGAATAGTTCTAACTACTGAATAATCTTCGGTAACATCCATAACTAATCCAACAAGTCCCCGGTGATTTATAACAGGCATCCCTTTAGCAATTCCGGAATTGGAGCCGCGGTTCACAATAAAATTACCTTGTACTTTCGTAATTAACTTAGATACAACTCTAACCGGAATTAAAGGTAGCCTTGAGGTATCTCTCATATTTATCATCGAGCGCAATTCATCATTTTCGGCTGCAACTTTTTTTAATTTATTTAGCTGCAGAGAAATTTTCGCATTTTCAATCCGCAATTCTTCAACCTCTACATCCGGTGTAAATATTGAGGTCACAGCTTCGGTTAATTCACTCAGTACTGCAAAGTTAGCAATAGCAAAAGCTTTTAGTTTTTTTGCCTGTGGTTTTTCACTGAGGGATATAGAAATTAAACTGACAACAACGAGAATTACGAGTATAACGTATTCTTTGAATTGGTATCCAAGTCTTTGAAATACTTTTATCATCAATAGGTTCTTTTACGTATGAACACCCGAGAATATTTGTTTATGTTTTCTATAGCTTTACCGGCACCGCGAACTACTGCAGTAAGCGGATCATCGGAAACGTGTACGGGTAAATTTGTTTCCATTCTAATTCGTTCATCTAAACCTTTCAGCAAAGCCCCTCCTCCGCTCAACATAACTCCTCTATCCAATATATCGGCAGACAATTCCGGAGGAGTTCTTTCCAAAGTTTGTTTTACGGCTTCAACTATTTGAGAAATATTTTCGTTCAAGGCTTCACGAATTTCAACGGAACTCACTTCGGCAGTTTTAGGAATACCGCCGACTAAATCACTACCTTTAACCTGGATTGTTACTTCTTCTTTTAGAGGTACTGCACTTCCAACTTCACATTTTATAGATTCAGCAGTTCTTTCACCAATTAAAAGATTGTAATTTTTCTTAAAGAATTGCATTATCGCATTATTCATTTCATCGCCGGCAATGCGAATAGATTCTTCGTTTACAATTCCGGCAAGAGCGATAACAGCAATTTCTGTTGTTCCACCGCCAATGTCGATGATCATATTGCCAACTGGAGCTTCAACATCAACGCCAATTCCTATTGCCGCAGCCATTGGCTCTGCAACTAGATGAACTTCTTTAGCACCGGCATGCTCGCATGCATCGCGAACGGCGCGTTTTTCAACTTCAGTTACACCGCTTGGAACAGCAATGACAATTCTCTTACTTTGAAATGCATTTGGCGTAACCATTTTAATAAACGCACGAATCATACCCTCTGCAATTTCAAAATCTGCAATAACACCATCGCGCATTGGACGCGTAACACGAATTTCTCTATGTTCACGGCCTTGCATTTCTTTCGCTTTATTTCCGAGTGCGATAATCTTTTTTGTATTTCTATCAAACGCAACAATAGAAGGCTCATTTAGCACAATGCCTTTTCCCTTGATGTAGATAAGAGTGTTGGCAGTTCCTAAATCTATTGCAACGTCCGTAGAGAAAAAATCTAAAATTCCCATGTAGTTCCTTAGTGCTTAAAATTTCTAATTCCGGTAAAAACCATTGAAATGTTTTTTTCATTTGCTGCATTAATAACTTCTTGATCGCGAACCGAACCGCCCGGCTGAATAATCGCTGTGATTCCTTGTTCAGCAATTTGTATAAGACCATCGGCAAAAGGAAAGAATGCATCCGAAGCAGCAACCGCGCCGGTCAAATTATGGCCGAATTGTTTCGCTTTTTCAGAAGCTAATCGCGCTGAATCTACTCTAGACATTTGTCCGGCACCAACACCAATAGCCATTTTGTTTTTTACAAATACAATTGCATTGGATTTGGTATGCTTGCATACAGTCCAAGCAATTTTGAGATCCTCTAATTGCGAATTATCAACTTGCTTCGCTGTAACAATTTTCAGCTCTAAGTCAGCAATTTGGGAATTATCTTTTTCCTGAACAAGAACG
>JBHEKZ010000227.1:0-15346 GCA_041859025.1 Melioribacteraceae bacterium
ATGAAACTAAACATCCCAAAACGATTAAGGACTATAGAAGGTTCTATAATAAATTCATTGTTTCTTTCCCCGAAGAGCAACCGTGCGCAATCATAACGAAACTATCGGTAGAGAAGTGGTTAAATCAAATAAAGAAGTATAAAATGAAGTTGAATTCTATATTTGGCTATTTCAAGCAGCTAAATCACTTCCTTAATTTCTTGTTTGAGTATAACTATATCGCAATGTTTAAGATAAACCGAGATGTAAAACCTAAACCAGAAATCGTTGAAAAAATCGTTTTCGATTCAGAAGACCTAGCTCTAATATTTTACATGCTTTCACGCTTGAAAAAGAATGTAAACTTTCAAAACACATTAACCATTCTCTATTACACGGGGATAAGAGCTTCGGATATACTTTCTCTTAACATAGAAGATATTGATACAAAGAACCTTACACTTAAATATTTCTCTCCCAAGAAAAAGGTATTTCGCCAAATTGCATTTCACTCAGAGCTTGTCCCAATATTCGAAAGCATTAAGAGGGAAAGGGAAGCTGGAAAAGTAATAGAGTTTAAGAATGTTGAATCTCTTCAACAAGCTATAAAGAACTATTTCTACATGTTAGAACTTAAGGAAAGACGTTACAGCTCACGTACTTTCAGAAAGACATTTATTACATTAGCAAAGAAGAAGGGTATGGATGAATCAACTGTTAAAGAACTTGTTGGGCATGCGCATACCTCTGTGACAGACAAATTCTATAACAGAATAGACTTTGAGCAGATGAAAAAAGAGTTGGACAAATATTTATTGTTATCGGAACTGCCGTATAATTCAATTAAACAGAGGGCTGATGAATTACTTAACAAAATGGAAAAAAGCAGAAAGAATAACTGAAGTAGAAACTGAAGTAGTTTCTTATGTAAACTATGGCAAAAAGTGAAAAATTTAGGTTCGGAAGGAAAAACAAAACCCCGAAATCTTGCGATAATCGGGGTTTTCGAGCTGGCGATGGGACTCGAACCCGCAACCTGCTGATTACAAGTCAGCTGCTCTACCAGTTGAGCTACGCCAGCATTTAAGAACTTTCAAAATTGCGTGGCAAATCTAACATAAAATCCCAATACTGCGCAATTTTTCTATCAGTTTCTCAAAATAATTTTTAGTGAATTTTCTTTTGAAAAGATTATTATTTATAAAAGTGATTGAATAGTAAAATTATATATAGTACAGCTTCTGAAGCACCGCTGAAGAAGATAAATTGAAAATAGTCATGAGTTTTGTAAATAACTATACTCGCAAAAATTTCTCAAGGTATTTCCCTAATAGAAGGCTCTGCAATTTTTACAGTTATTAAACAGATGATTATAAATTGCTCTAACTGTGTTATTATTTTTTTGTCAAAATTCATTTAAAACAAAAAAGGCTCAAAACGTTTTGTTTTAAGCCTTTTGCGGAGAGTCAGGGATTCGAACCCCGGAAGGACTTACATCCTTAACGGTTTTCAAGACCGCCGCATTCAACCACTCTGCCAGCTCTCCAATACTTCTGCTTCATTTTTGAGGTCTCAAACCTACAAAAATTTGTTTAAAAAGAGAACTCGTTGCCAACTTTTTAAGCATTTTTTAATTTCTAGAAATTTCTTAGTAAAGCCGCACGGGTAATAATTAATGCTATTTCAATAGTACTGCTGTGAAGTCTCATTTTCGTCTGTATACTGAATCAAAATTTAAGGATTCAGGTAGATGAAATAATAATATTGAATTTCTAAGCTTCCTTATTTCGGCTGGAAAATTTTACCTAACAAAGGCAGACAAAAATACCGCCTATAATTAATTGGGCTCTTATCTGCACAAAAGTAAAGTAAAATTTTGGTCTGAAAATTGTTTTCTGATATTCAACTTACTAAAAATATGGTACTGAATTATGCTCTCATCAGTTTTGGTAACTTTCAAAGAAACAGAAGAATTCTATATACGTGCAGTATTAAGGGAACTTAGGAAAAACGAAAATTTAAGCGTCAAAAGAATAACAATTGGTCAATTTTTTGATAAAAAAGCTGCCAGCATTTTTATACCGGAAAATCAGTTGCAGGATGTGTTTGATAAGCTTATTGCCAATGAAATTCAAATTTTTCCATTCAACAATGAGTATAAGACAAAAATAAAAGAGACGATTGAAAAAGTAAAAAGATCAGACGTTTACTCGCAAGATAAGTTAAGAGCAGAATACTTTAGGAAAAGACGCATCAGCGGAATCTCTAGCTTACAATCCAATGAGTCGGAACAAAATCACAAACCACTTCTTAAAAAAAATCCTAAAGAACTTCCAAAGGAAATTAAATCAGCCTTAAAGAACATTGACGTAAATATTCCTGCTGGGGAATCAGTGGATATCAATGTTAAAGAGGGAAATTATATTGTTATAAAAAATATGATAAAGAATAACCCGCTCCATAATCCTCAACTTAAGGAAAAATATATACCGTCAATTAAGAATTGTGTAAAAATTCAATTGGAAAAGGGGATTAGCAGTGCTTCTTATGTTGATACGGCAATTCAAAAGTTGAAAGAAATAATATGCGATCCCGAAATAAAGGCTATAACTAGTGAAGATCTAGTTGATTTAGCCGGGAAAGCGCTTGTTTCGCTATGTTCCGAAACGAGTAAAGAGGAATTATTAAATATTATTAATTTGCCAAATGTTGGACAAAGATTAAATGTGATGGCGGCAATTAAACTTGCCGAGCTAATATTTGAAAAGGAGAGCGGAATTGATGAGGAGTTGCAAAAAATGGCAGTAGAAAGAATAAATAGAAGATTCTTGATGACCTCTTACGATGTAATGGAACCGGCAATATCTGAGTTAAACAAAAGCAGATTTAACCTGTTGATGAATACAATTAGTGAGTTTGCTGCTTAGTTGAAAAAAAATCATAGTGGGGCCTTCGCTTTTCCTTTTGTTTTTGCTTCCAAAGAGCTTGTTTTAATTTTTCAACAGTTATAACAGCTAGTCATTCGTTGACGCACTGAATTCCAGCATATTCAATCATGAAAATTCCCTACTCTATAAGAAAATTAAAATTAATGGGGTTCCATTCAATTCACCCTTGGAGAATCGAAGATTCAATGAATGCCAACATTCATTCTAGAAATGCAATATTCCTATTTAAGCTTTTTAGTTCTGATTATGAGACTTTAGAGAAGAAATAAATTTTAAATAATATTTCAAAAAACTCTAATTTGATTCGATTATATACTGACAGTCTTTTAGGACCAGCGGAAAACATGGTAATTGATCTGATTTACAATCTAGCTGTACTTGTAGCACTAAGTGTGCTATCCGGTTTTGTTGACTCACGTTTTGATAGAAAGCAAAAGATTGGCAAGGTACTCCAAGGAATTCTCTTTGGAAGCGTGGCAATTGTTGGCATGCTTTATCCGTTCAATTTCTCGGAGGGGATAATTTTTGATGGAAGATCAATTGTAATTAGTCTAAATACACTCTTCTTTGGACCACTCTCCGGGGCCATTTCTTCTGTGATGGCCTTAGCGTATAGAAACTATCTTGGCGGCAGTGGTGCACTGATGGGAACTCTGGTAATAATTAGTTCCTATTTTATCGGTATCTACTTTTTCAAATTCCGTAATAAAGGGGATAGTAATAATCTTATAATCAACAAGAAATCACTTTCAAATTTGAACTTGTACTTGTTTGGTGTAATAGTAAGCGCTGTAATGGTGTTATGTATGTTCTCTTTACCTTCTAAGATTTTTTCTAGTGCCTTTGATGCAATCGTTCTAACAGTTATGACGGCATATCCTTTAATTACATTGATCATTGGTAAGGTTATGTTAGATCAAGAAGATGGGAAAAAAGCGCTAAATAGAATTAAAGAAGAGATCTCGTTATTCAGAACGACATTATATAGCATTGGAGATGCTGTTATCACAACCGATGCCCAAGGAAAAATTCGGCACATGAACAGCGTTGCAGAAAAACTTACAGGCTGGAAAGAAAGTTCCTGTAAAGGATTCAATCTTGATGAAGTATTCAAAATTATTAATGAAACCACTTTGCAAAAAGTAGAAAGCCCTGTTTATAAAGTTTTAAGTGAAGGTAAAATTGTATCTCTGGCAAACCATACAATCCTTATTTCAAAAGAAGGTAAAAAAATTCCAATAGCTGATAGCGGTTCTCCAATAGTAGATACTGATGGAAAATTGCTGGGGGTTGTACTTGTTTTTAGAGATCAATCAGCCGAGAGAGAAAGTACCAGAAAGGTTACTGAGAGTGAATCCAGGCTTAAACTTGCTGAGTTAATTTCCCAAACCGGAAACTGGGAACTGCATTTAGAGTCGAAAATAATTGTTGCGTCTGATGGAGCAGCTAAAATCTATGGATTAAAGAAAAATGAACTTCAATATGATATTATAAAAGACGTTCCACTTAAAGAATATCGCCAACTTCTTGATAGCGCTATGAACAACTTGATACTTTACGGGATGCCTTACAACGTTGAGTTCAAAATAAAAACTGCTGACACCGGAGAAATAAAGCATGTTAAATCTCAAGCCAAATATGATAAAGAAAAAGGGCTGGTTTTTGGTGTAATTCATGATATTTCTGAACTTAAATTGAACGAAGAGCGATTAAAGGAAAGTCTTTTTACACTCGAAAAGACCAATAAACATATGGTTGGCAGAGAATTAACTATGATTGATCTAAAGAAAGAAGTGAATTCTTTACTTACTAAAATGGCATTACCGTCAAAATATAATATTGCCGAGTAAAATGATTTGTTAGAAAGTTAATCTACTTGATAGATAAGGTCTTACATGCAAAAACAAAAGAGAAAATATTCTTTATACCATTATTTGATTGTGGGTTTCTTCTGGCTTTGCATAATATGCCTTTCTCTTATTTGGAATTTCTCGAAGATTGAAAAAAACATTTACCAACTTGCACTTCGCGAAGCAAAAACAAATTATGAAAAAGATTTAATATACAGAAGATGGGCGGCAATTGTAGGCGGGGTTTATGTCTCCACAACTAAAGTATCTCAAAACCCATATTTAAAAGTTCCGTTACGCGATATTGAAAGCAAAGATGGAACGAAACTTACACTGGTTAATCCAGCGTATATGACAAGGATGGTACATGATCTAGAACAAAAAAGTAATATGGTGACTGGGCACCTGACAAGCTTAAAACCGATTAATCCGTCAAATAAACCCGATCTATGGGAGGCCAAGGCACTAAAGCTATTTGAAAAAGGAGTAAAACAATTTCACTCATTAGAAAATGATAGTAACAAAGTAAGTTTTCGATTCATTGCTCCATTTGTTACAGAAGAGCCTTGTCTAAAATGTCATAGTCAGCAAGGATATAAATTAGGCGATATTAGAGGAGGAATAAGTATTAGTGTTCCATATTCTAATTACTATATACAAAGCAACTATGAAAAAAATGACTCTTTGCAGATACACATAATGGTTTCCTTTATTGGGTTGGTGATTCTTTTTGTAACATATAATACTACTACCTATTACAGAAGTAAACTGGAAATTGAAGAAACAAATTATCGGTTGCTGTCGGAAATGTCTCCGGATGCTATTCTTGTACATAAAGCAGATAAAATTCTATTTGCAAATGATGCGGCAGCCAAAATTTTAAAGTTGGATAATGCCAGCTTTTTGGTCGGAAATTCTGTGATGAGTTACTTGCACCCGGATTCGATTGAGAGCGTTGAGCAAAGAATTTCCCGATTACTGAAAGAGGGGGGCAGTTTAGAATCGGCTGTGCATAAAGTGATTTGCTCGGATGGTGCAATTAAAGAACTAGAAATAGTTGGGACAAGAATCCGATATGGCGAAGTAAATGCAATACTTCTGATTGCCAGAGATGTATCGGAAGTGAGAAAAGCTTATGATTCTTTAAGAATTAGAGAAGAAAAACTAAGCGCAATTTTTAATGCACTGCCGGATATTATTTTTACCCTTAATTCCAACGGGACCTTCATAGATTATAACTCCAGCGATCCACAAAAACTCTTAATGTCTCCCGATAATTTTCTCGGGAAAAATATTGCAGAAGTAATGCCGCAAGATGTTGCTAAAAAAATAAATGAACAACTTGAATTACTCTTTAAAAGCGGACACACCCGGCAGTTTAATTACGGGTTACAGTTGGATGATGTAATGCACTATTATGATTGCAGACTCTCCCGGAAAAACGAAAATGAAGCGATTGCAATAATTAGAGATGTTACTCAGCAAATTGAAGTAATTAATCAACTTGCACAAAAAAATGTTGAAGTCGAACAATCAAGAAAGGCAATACTTAATATAGTTGATGATTTGCAATCGGAAATTGAAAATAGAATTAAAGTTGAACAAGCGTTGCTGGAAAGCAATGAAAAGTATAAACGTCTAGTTGAAAATTCGAATGATTTACTTTGGACTGTAGATGCCACCGGTAAAATACTTGAAGTGGGGGCTTCATCAAAAACTATCTTTGGCTATCCACCGGAAGAATTAATTGGAAAGAGATTCTTAGAGTTCCTTCCGAAAAACCAATTGAGCAAAGAACCCTTCGCATTTCAAGAAGGGCAAGCCGCCCCTGATTACAATAGTATTTTCATCCATAAAGATGGACATACTGTATTTCTGATGGCGAATTCCACAATAATTAAAGATGAAATTGGAAATACTGTTGCTATAACCGGGGCTTCAAAGGATGTTACTAAAGAAGTAATTGCTAATAAGAACCTAAGAGAAAACGAAGAAAAGTTTAGAAGTTTATTTGAAGATCACTCTGCGGTCGAACTCTTGATTAATCCGCTCAATGGAGAAATTATTGATGCAAATAAAGCTGCTTCCGAATACTACGGTTATTCGATTGATACACTAAAAGGAATGAATATCTCACAAATAAATATTCTTTCTCAGGAAGAGATTGCCGGAAAAATGAAAGATGTCCAGAAAGGAGGAAAAGGAAATTTTGTTTTTAAGCACAGAATGGCAAATGGAGATATTCGGGATGTTGAGAATTACAGCAGCAAAATTGTTATTGGTGACAGAGAGTTTTTACATTCAATTATACACGATATTACTGACAAAAAGAAAATTGAGTATGAACTAAGTAAATATCAAGAACATCTGGAAGTTTTGGTGGAGGAACGTACCCAGGAGATTGAAACAATTAACGAACAGTTGATCAAAGAGATTGAATTAAAAATGGAGGCAGAGAAACTGCTTCAGGACTCTCTAAGCAAAGAAAAAGAACTCAGTAGTCTCAAAAGCAGATTTATTTCTACTGCTTCGCATGAATTTAGAACTCCGCTGACATCGGTATTAACATCTACAGAATTGATACAGCGCTATTTTAATAAATGGGATAAAGAAAAATTAGACGAACATTTGGATAGAATTAAGAGATCGGTTGAGTATCTGACAAAACTGATGGATAATGTTCTTACAGTAAATAAGGCGGAAGCCGGTAAAATTGTTTTTACTCCCGAAAAAGTAGATCTAAATGAATTATGTCTTGAAGTGATTGAGGAACTACATCTGCGGGCAAATGAACAAATTAAATTCAATTACGAGTTCGCCGGCAAAGAAAAAGTATTCATGCTGGATTATAGACAAGCAGAACACATTCTTCACAACCTTCTTTCTAATGCAGTTAAGTATTCTCTGAATAATGGAATTGTTGAACTTAATGTAGCTTCGGATGAAGAGAAGATAGAGATTACCGTTAAAGATCAAGGCATTGGAATTCCTGCTGAAGATATTGCCCATCTGTTTGAACCGTTCCATAGGTCTAAAAACACTATTGACATTAAAGGTACAGGATTAGGACTATCAATAGTAAAACATGCAGTAGAGTTACATAATGGCAAGATTGAAGTTAATTCCGCTGAGGGAGTTGGAACAACATTTTTAGTTACCATTCCTTTATGAAGTGGTGCCGGCCATAAGAACTGATAAGGCTGTAATCAGAATCTTATTTTCAACCGCCTGCATCTCCTATTGGCCGCTTATGTATTGATTCCAAACATAAGCTTCACCTATCCGTCTAAACCCATGCTGATTTAGTCGACCGGCAGTAAAAATTCTAAATTAAAAAAGGTATAATTATGAAAAGGATATTCTTAATCTTGTTAGGGTTACCAATTATGCTGCTTGCTGTTATAAATGAAAAAGAAAACACGAATCCTTTCTTTAGTGAATGGAAAACTCCATTTAAAACACCGCCATTTGATAAAATAAAAAGTGAACACTTTAAGCCCGCGTTTATTGAGGGTATGGAACTTCAGAAAGAGGAGGTTAATGCTATTGTAAGCAGCCGTGAAGAGCCAACTTTCGAAAACACAATTGAAGCACTTGAACAAAGCGGCAAGATGTTAAGCAATGTAGGCGGAGTCTTTTATCATCTTACCGGTGCGAATACAAATCCGGATTTGCAAAAAATATATTCGGAAGTGGCACCGATGCTTTCTCAGCACAGTGATGATATTAATCTAAATCCGAAATTGTTCGCACGCATTAAAAAGATTTATGAAAAGAAAAGCACTCTTAATTTAACTGCAGAACAGAAAACTTTGTTAGACAAATATTACCGGGATTTTGTAAAGAGCGGTGCTAATCTTAATGAAGAAGATAAAGCCAAGCTAAGGAAATTAAACGAAGAACTAACAATGCTGTCTCTCAAGTTTAGAAATAATTTACTCCAGGAAACCAATTCATTTGTGCTGGTAATTGAGGATGAAAAAGATTTATCCGGCTTGCCGCCAACAGCAATTACAGCAGCTAAAGAAGATGCAAAGAGAAAAGGTTATGATGGCAAATGGGTTTTCACTCTTCAAGCACCTAGTTTTGCTCCTTTCATGACATACAGTAATAAAAGAGAACTTCGGGAGAAAATGTATCTCGCTAATACACTTAAGTGTAATCACAACAATGAGTTTGACAACAAGAATATTGTTGAACAGATGGTGAAACTTCGTCTGCAAAGAGCCAATTTGCTTGGCTACAAATCTCACGCGGCGTTTACACAAGATGAGTATATGTCAAAAAATCCCGAAGCGGTTTACGACTTCTTAATGAAACTTTGGGAACCGGCAGTAAAAGTTGCTAAGACAGAAGTTGCCGAACTTCAAAAATTGGCTGATAAAGAGGGAAACAAATTCACGCTTCAGCCGTGGGATATGGCTTACTATTCCGAAAAGCTTAAAAAGGAAAAGTATGATCTCGACGATGAAATGCTTCGTCCCTATTTCAAATTGGAAAATGTTATTGACGGTTTATTCATGGTTGTAAATAAGCTTTACGGTTTTAAAATAGATGAGAGAAAAGATATCGCAGTATATCATCCGGACGTAAGAGTATTTGAAATTAAAGAGGCGGACGGAAAGCATATCGGAATAATTTATACGGATTATTTCCCGCGCGATTCCAAACGCTCAGGCGCATGGTCAAATAATTTCAGAGCTCAGTCAAATATCGGCGGAAATTTCATCACTCCGGTTGTTTACAATACATGCAATTTCTCTAAACCTACTGCGGATAATCCAGCGCTTCTTAGATTAGATGAAGTACAGACACTCTTTCACGAATTCGGTCATGCGCTGCATGGATTGCTTTCTAATTTGACCTATCCTTCAATAAGCGGAACAAGTGTTGCATGGGATTTTGTTGAGCTTCCATCCCAAATAATGGAAAACTGGGTTACCGAACCGGAAGTATTAAAAATGTTCGCCAAGCATTATAAAACCGGAGAGGTAATGCCGGATGACTTGATTGAAAAAATACGCAGCTCGGAAAAGTTTAATCAAGGTTATGCCACTACTTCTTATTTAACCGCTACATTGCTTGATATGGATTATCATTCTATAACCGAAGATCAGCAGATAGATATTGAAAAGTTTGAAAAGAAACTTGCGGATAGAATAGGGGTGCTGCCCGAAATAGGTGTGCGCTACAGAAGCACATTCTTCCAGCATATTTTTGCCGGCGGATATTCGGCTGGTTATTACAGTTACATCTGGGCTGAAGTTTTGGATTCCGACGCGTTTCAAGCTTTCAAAGAAAAAGGATTATTTGATCAATCCACTGCATACTCATTCAGAGAAAATATCCTATCAAAAGGGGGAAGCGAAGACCCGATGGATTTATATATAAAGTTCAGAGGAAAAAAACCTGATGTTAGCGCACTGCTGAAGAAAAGAGGATTGAACTAAAGGAAAACTTATCAGGCCTTCCGTTAATCCGGAAGGCCTGGAATAAAATTTGGTCTTCAAAGCTCGCATAATTGGTTACCAAAAATTTTTCCCCTCCTTATACTTCAACTTATTCCAATTGAATCTCTTCTGTTGAGAAAACAACTCTTAATAAATCTTAAATACTGTTAAAATATGTTAAATAAGCTCTTCTGCTAATTACTTCCAGAAACAATTTCGATATGATTGCCATTCAAAGGCATCAACAAATCTAAAAGGAGTAATCATGATTCGAAGAGTGTTACACGCAATTACATTATTGCTGTTTGTTGCGGTAATAATATCCGCGCAAGAAAAAAGAATGCAAATATTTAATGCCGGAGAGGCGCAGATGCTTCCCGAGATTAAAGGAATTGTTCTTGTTGAAAATGGAAAGGTGGTAATCGGGCCAATACCGGCTAAAGATCAGAGAGACGCTGAATACAAAAATCTTGATCTGTCACAAGGGGATGAAATATTATTTGTCAATGGAAAGAAAATTAAATCAATCGACGACTTCAAAAAATATTACGGCGAAATCAAAACCGGGGATAATGTAAAGCTGGCGGTTCAGCGTGATAAAGACAGATTTATTGTTGAGTTCAAGAAGGCCGATGAAGTTAAAGGCGGACAGAAGATCATGAAATTTTCTACCGACGGAAAAGGGGGCGGCAACGTTAAAATTGAAAATGGCAAAGTGATTATCGGCGGTAAAAAAATGGATCTGGATTCACTTAAGAAATCGGGCAAGGTTATAATTAAACAAAAGTAAATACTAAAGAGGTTGTAATGCGGAAATTTATTCTACTATTAATGCTGCTCGGTTTATCTCAATCGTTCGCGCAAAATCCCGGCTCATACTATAATCCTAAAGATGATAAGTATAGACTGCTCGGATTAAAAAGAGCAAAGGAACAATTTGAGGCGGCAAAGGCCGAGTATGAAAGAAATCAAACAATGTTCGAAAAACAGTTTATTTCGATGAAAGAGCTTGAGCGTGTTAAAAGCGCTTACTCCGATGCCGAAGTAAATTATCAGCAAGCTCTGCTCGCGGTTCTTTTTGAACAGCAGTATGTTTCTGTTGTTGAAGCAGTAAAGTATCAGACAAAAGATGGTAAGAAGCATGTTAGATTAAAACTTGCCAACACTTCCGGCGGCGGTGAGGAATTCAAGAAACTGCTCAACATCGATGATAAATTATTTAAATCTCTTCAGCCGGAAACAATTAACGATGTATATGTATCTCTCCTTAACGAAACCAACGCGATTATCAGTCAGCCTTACGAATCCAAAATAGAAGAGCTTGATTACGGCAAGCCTAAAACAATTGACTTTGTTTTGCTTCAGGATCTTGACGCAGTTACAGTAAATATTATTTACGGTTCCGGCACACAGCGCGCGCCGAAAATATTTTTGCAGAAAGATCAATCGGCTAACCGTGTACTGTTTCAGTCCGATCAATTCTCGCAAGAGGTTGATCTTGGCGGATCGGCTTCATTCTCTATGTATCTTGAACTCTTCAGCGGTTCATCAAATACCTACAAACTCGAGATCGTAAATCTGCCGCAGCAGATTAATAATTATTTCGTAGATCCGGTTACTCAAGCAAAACTGAGCCAGTTTAAATTCACCGAAAGCAGTCAAACCAAAAAAGCGAATTTGCAAGTGTATCTGCCGGACCGTCCAACAGGCGATGTACAGATTGATAAACCTATTTCATTCTTTGTAGTCGCTGTTCCTTACGAAAGAATGAAAGAAGTGGAATTCCGGCAAGGCAAAGTTTACACAAAAGAGGAAATTGAAAAACTCGATCTTGGCTATCTCAAACTTGAAATCACTCCCCGCGGAAAAGGAGAGCTGAAAGTAAACGCCAATCAGTTATACTTTACTTCACTACCGGGTGAGAAGATTGAAGTACCGCTCGAAATTTTGAATGAGGGAAGCAGACGCTTGGACAATATCGAGTTTGAACTTGATCTTCCAATCAACTGGACAAAAGAAATCAAGCCTCAGATAATTGAATCGCTGGATATCAGAAAAGATAAACGTGTTGTAATAACATTCGCTCCTCCGGCCGATGTTCCGGTCGGCAAGTATGATATCCGCTTGCGTACAACTTGTATCTCCGATGAAAAATTAGTTAAAGCGGAAGACAAGACAATCACAATTGAAGTAAAACAATCCGAAAACATTTTTGGAACAATCCTCTTGGTGCTTCTGATCATCGGACTTGTTTCCGTAATAGTTGTGTTCGGAATAAAACTTTCTAGAAAATAAGAGGGCAACATGAATACTATTCTAAATGAGAAAAAAGAATTCCCGATGCTGGAAGCTGTTAATCTTACTAAAAAATATGAGGATGGTCTGCTGGCTTTGGATAATATCAACTTCAAAGTGCACCAGGGTGAAATTTACGCTATGCTTGGGGGCAACGGCGCCGGCAAAACAACCACTATAAATATTTTTCTTAATCTGATAGAACCTACATCAGGCGAGACAAAAATTAATGGAATCGTTACACATCAGCAGCCTCTGGAAGCTAAGAAGTATGTCTCTTTCGTTTCGGAAAATGTAATGCTCTATCCCGAGTTTACCGCCCTGCAGAATCTTGATTTCTTTACACGCCTCGGCGGCAAAACAAATCTTACAAAGGATGATTACCGCCAAGTGCTGCTTCGTGTTGGTTTGCAGGAAGACGCGCACAATAAAAAACTGAAAGGTTTTTCAAAAGGGATGAGGCAGAAATGCGGAATAGCGATTGCCATTCTTAAAAACTCTCCAACAATATTACTGGATGAACCAACATCGGGCTTGGACCCGAAAGCCGGACTTGAGTTCATGACACTGCTTGATGAACTGCGCGATGAAGGAAAATCAATTCTTATGTCCACGCACGATATCTTCCGCGCTAAAGAGATTGCCAATACTATCGGCATTATGAACAACGGAAAGCTTGTTATGCAGAGATCGAAAGCAGAGCTGGAAAACGCGGACCTAGAAAAGCTATATGTTGAATACATGGCCGGTTATATGGAAGAAGTAGCCTAACAAAAATTATAAAGCAAATTAATGAGGATTATAAAATGCTTTCATTACTAATTAAAAAAGAACTGAAGGAAATCATCGGCTCATCAAAGTTTGTTTATAGTTTTGCGGTTAGCGCGCTTCTAATATTAATTACATTTTATGTGGGCGCTAAAAACTATCAGATAAACAAAAGCCAGTACGATGCAGCCGTAGCGGAAAATATCCGCTCGATGTCCGGCGTTACAGACTGGCGAATGATAAACCATAAAATATTTCTGCCTCCGCTTCCTCTTGCTTCACTTGTTTCCGGTATAGCCAACGATGTTGGAAGAAACATCGGGATGCAGGGAAGAGGAGAACTGATTGCCAAAGACAGTAAATACAATGAAGAACCTATCTTCGCTGTTTTCCGTTTTCTCGATCTGAATTTTCTTTTTCAAATCATCTTATCACTCTTTGCCATTCTCTTTTGCTACAATGCTGTAAATGGAGAAAAGGAGAGAGGAACACTTCGTCTAGTCTTTTCCAACGCTATACCGCGCGATACATTTATTCTTGGTAAAGTACTCGGTTCAACGATAGCGCTGATACTTCCGCTGCTTGTACCAATGCTTATCGGATTTCTTTTATTGCTGGTGCTCGGAGTGCCGATGTCTTTGGAGGATTGGATGAAACTGCTTCTGATTATTATAACCGGATTTTTACTCTTCAGCGTGTTTATTAATCTTTCCGTTTTTGTTTCAATTATTACTAAGAACTCATCCACTTCTTTCCTTCTCCTTCTGGTTACATGGATATTCTTTGTGCTGGTTATTCCCAAAACATCTGTGCTTATTGCAGGACGCGCGGTAAGCGTTCCTTTGATTGATGAACTGAATACAAAGAAGAATCAATTTTCGATGCAGCTGAACCGGGAACACTTTAACTCGCTTAGCGGATTCAAACCAACTAACAAAGAAAACTTCATGCAGGAATTCCAGCAGTTCATGGAGAAGAATAATCAAGCGCGCGAAGAAAAAACAAAATCTTTCAACGAAAAACTTAACCGGGAAAGAATTAACAGACAGGAAGTACAGCAGGTAGTTGCGCTGAACCTAGCACGCATTTCTCCAAGCGCAAGTTTCTCTCTTGCGGCATCAAGCTTTGCGGGCACTTCTCTTAATCTGGTTTCCAATTACAGAGAGCAGGCGGATAATTATCAAAAGCAGTTTGCAAAGTTTCAGCAGGAGAAAACCGGTATGACGAGTGGCGGCGGGGGAATGATGTTTGTTATACGCACGGATGGCGATAAGAAACCGCCCGAAATTAATCCGGCTGAACTCCCAAAGTTTGAATTCAAACCCGCTTCCTTTTCCGCGTCATTCGGCAGCGGCTTAATTGATATCGGCTTACTGCTTGTCTTCAATATTATCTTTTTTGCAGCCGCTTATTTACGATTTCTAAAATTTGACTTACGCTAATTAGGAGGAACAATGTTTAGACTTTTGGTTGAGAAAGAATTAAAGAACATTATACAGAGTCCGAAATTTTTAGCGACATTTCTTACCTGTTCATTCTTAATTCTATTGAGCATTGGTATTGGAATAAATGAATATTTCAATATGATGGAGCAGTACAATACGGCGCAGAACTTAGCTAAGACGGAAATGACACAAGCCCGTTCCTGGATGAGTCTCTCCGCAAAAGCTTTTAGAGAGCCCGACCCGATGCAGATATTTTCTGCCGGTGTTAATTACGATATAGGGCGTTACTCTATTGTACATGAAAGACAGGATTCCAAATTACAGAACAGTGTTTATTCGGATGATCCGATCTTTGCTATGTTCCGTTATATGGATTTCACTTTTATAGTAACAGTTGTCTTTTCTCTTTTCGCGATTCTTTTCACTTACAATACTGTTAACGGCGAAAGGGAAAACGGAACAATGCGCCTGGTGTTTTCAAACGCAATTCCCCGTTCTACATTTATATCGGCAAAGTTTGTAGGCTCATGGCTTGGATTAGTAATTCCACTACTTGTACCAATACTTGTTGGATTACTTTTGCTTGTAGTTTTCAAAGTGCCATTATCTGC
>JBHEKZ010000358.1:0-3080 GCA_041859025.1 Melioribacteraceae bacterium
CACGATAAAGTTTTTGACGCAATCGGGTTTAATCTTGGTTCGTTCATAAAACAGATTGATAAAGAAAAGAATTTGGTGGATATTGTTTATACAATAGAATCAATACAGAAAGACGGAAAGCCATATCCACAAATCCGCCTTAGAGATATGAATATTAAAGAAAAGAATAACTGAAATATTTAGAGGTGTAGAATGTCGGGGCACTCCAAGTGGGCAACAATTAGAAGAAAGAAGGCGGTGATTGATGCAAAACGAGGAAAGACTTTTACAAGACTGATTAAAGAGTTGATGATAGCTACAAGACAAGGGGGAAGCGATCCGGATGGAAATCCGAGACTGCGTTTGGCAATTGATAATGCGAAATCTGCAAACATGCCCGCCGATAATATTGAACGCGCAATTAAAAAAGCTGCCGGCGAACTTGAAGGACAGCAAATAATTGAAATGATGTATGAAGGCTACGGACCGGGCGGAGCTGCTATTGTTGTTGAAGCCGCTACTGATAATAAGAATAGAACAGTTCAAGAAGTGCGTCATTGGTTTTCTAAGATAGGCGGCAACATGGCCGAAAGCAATGCTGTCGTTTGGATGTTTGAACACAAAGGAATAATCACAGTAAAGCGTGAAGGCAAAACTGAAGATGATATGATGGAAATTCTTCTTGATGCGGGTGCTGATGATTTTGTTACAGAGGAAGAAGTATTTGAAATACGCACAACACTGGAAGATTTTGAAAATGTTCGCCGGGCATTGATTAATAAAAATCTGAATGTCGAAAATGCATCGCTGCAATGGATTCCTAAAATGCATACTCAAGTTGGAAAAGCTGATGTGGAAAAATTCGAAAAACTGATTGATGCTCTTGAAGACATCGACGATGTTCAAAATGTTTACACAAATGCAGAATTTGCAGATTGATTTTATGTTTTTGTATCCTAGTCCGACCGAACGGAGCAGAGGTTAATTGGTGAGAGAATGAGAATTATTGGAATTGATCCCGGCACATTATTTACCGGCTACGGTATAGTTGATTTTGAAAAAAATGAGTTAACGTATGTCGCTTCCGGAGTAATAAAAATTCCAGCCACGAAAGAACAAGCTCCGCGCTTAAAAAAAATCTACGAAGAAATAAATCTCGCCATAAAAAAATATAAACCGGAAGAATTCGCGCTGGAGACTGCATTCTATGGTAAGAATGCTCAGTCGGCATTAAAAATCGGTTACGCGCGCGGTGTCTCTATGCTGGTTGCAATTCACAACGATTTACCGGTTAAAGAATACGCGCCGCGAGAAATTAAAAAAGCTGTTGTTGGCAATGGCGCGGCTTCGAAAGAACAAGTGCAGTATATGATGAAAAAACTTCTCTTGCTGAAGAAACCCAAAATGAAACTGGATGAAACTGACGCGCTTGCCGTTGCAGTGTGCCATGCTTTCAAAGTTGCAACGCCAATCAGAAAGAGCAAAAATTGGAAAGAATTTATCGCTGCTAACCCGGATAGGGTAATAGAATAAATACAGCTTTGCTTACAGTTTCTAAAATCTTGCCTTTAGCAGCCGCAAACTTTAGTTTGCAATTAAAGATTTGCAAACATAAGCTTGCGGCTCTTATCTAACTACTTAATACTAATTACTAAGTACTAAACAATGATCGGCTACATAAGCGGAAAAATAATATCTAAGAAACCAACAAAAGTTTTAGTTGATGTTGGCGGTGTTGGTTATCTAATTAACATTTCCATAAGCACTTTTGAAAAAATTGCCGACAAAGAAGACGTTGCGCTCTATACACACTTAAGTGTAAAGGAAGACGCTCTCGATCTTTTTGGGTTCTATACACTTTCCGAAAAAGAAATGTTTGAAATGCTTATAAGTGTTAACGGAATTGGTCCAAAATCCGCGCAGGGAATCCTGTCCGGAATTCAAATTGCTGATTTAAAGGAAGCGATAAAAACCAACAACATTGCTCGGTTAATTTCTATTCCGGGAATCGGCAGAAAAACCGCTGAACGACTGATGATTGAGCTCCGCGACAAAGTTGAGTCGCTTGGTGATTCGGGTGAGTTTGGTTCTGTAAGCTCTTCAAACGTTCGGGGCGACGCAATTACAGCGCTTGTTAATCTTGGTTATAATCAAAAAGTTGCCGAACGTGTGGTAAGATCAATTACAGAGCGAAATCCAGGTGCTGCTATAGAAGATTTAATTAAAGAAGCTCTAGCGAGTCTGAATAATTAGTAGATTTATATGCGTCACACCGAGCGGAGCCGAGGTGTGACTTTGGTTTTACACCTCATTTCTCGTCTCCGCTCGAAATGACAAAGTTTATTTAGAAGTTGATTTTTTGATCGTCGTCTAAATCTTTACCGTAATGCTTTTTGTAAATCTGTAAATACTTTTTATGAAGTTCAGCAGAAACAACTTTTCCATTTACTTTCATTTCGGTTTTAGAAAGATAGAACTTGTCTAGATCGCCTTCATCGCTAACAAGTTTATCACTTACAAGCTCATCTTTTACGTCGCTTAAATACTCTTTCAAAATTTTCATTTCGGCTTTTAGCTTGCCCATGTTTTCTTTCAGATCCTTCATGCTTTCCTTAAACTCTTTGCTGTTAACTGAATTTTTAATTTCTTCAGCCAGCTTTTTGCCGTCGAAATGCTTCATTTCCTTGTTAAATTCTTTCATGCCGGCTTCAAATTCTTTTTTCCATTCTCTCATAGACGACTTGAACTCTTCATCATTGAATTCATAATCGCAGTCATCGTCTCCTTCAATATGAACCGGTGGAATAGGCGGAATTGGAGGAATATGAACCGGAGGTATGTGAATAGGCGGAATTCTTACCGGATGTCTTGCAAAATGCTTCTTTAGATTCGCTTGAACCTCAGCTAATATTTTTTGTGTATGGGCAGAATCTATATCCGGTATTGAAATATGTTCTGGAAAATCAAAATCAAAGTCGAAATCATAATCATGTTTTCTATCAAGCCTTCCTAACTTGCTGCGTAGTTCAGAAAGTTTTTCTCTTTGAGCTTTCATTTCCTCTCTGAACTTATTCATTTCAACGCGGTATTCATTCATACCG
>JBHEKZ010000520.1:0-7017 GCA_041859025.1 Melioribacteraceae bacterium
CCTTTGCCTGAAACATCGGCTACTACAAAACCAAGATTATCTTCATCAAGTTCAAAGAAGTCATAATAATCCCCGCCGACTTCGAAAGCCGGAACAAACAATGCAGAAATTGCTAATTGCGGAGTTGAAGGGACAACTGCCGGAAGAATTTTTCTCTGAATATCTCTTGCAACATCAAGTTCTTTTTCAAGTCTCTCTTTCTCGATAGATTCTTTAATAAGCATAGCGTTTTCTAGAGCCACTGCTGCATAGTAAGCAAATGCTTGTAATGATTTTCTATCTTCAGTATCGAAAGAATTTCCTTTGGTTCGTGCTGTAAATAAGTAACCGTTAATTTTCCCATGCATTGTTAAAGGCGCAACAGCAACAGAATGAAAATGATGTTCTACAAATTTTTTGTCGCCAAACAGAGAGTCGTAATCTATTACTTCTATTTGCTCAAATGATGCATCCCCGGAGCCAAGCAATCTATTGCTAACAGCATTAGCGTCAACATAACCAATTTTATGTACAGAGTTTAATTCAATTCCATTTTTCGTATTTGTAACAAGCCATGCCGAATCGGAATTACATGCCTGAGTTGTCATACTTGTAATAGTGTCTGCCAATTCCTTAAAGTCAAATACTTGTGTTATTAGTTTCGTAATGTCCATCATCGAAGCAACTTCTTGGGCTTTTCTATCGAAAGCTTCCGCGGTGGGCAAATGGAAAAGAGTAATAAAAAAGATCACGCCGAAATAAATTGCTCCGTAAATCATAACCAAACTAAACACAGTATGAAGACCCGGCGAAAAAGTATAAATCATCTGGCGAACAATTTTCGAATCAATTAGAAGAGAAAAAGCTAACCCAAAAACGATTGAGAGAATTATTGAAAGCCCCAGCAGATGATACTTCTGTTTCTTAGTCAGAAAAGCAATCCATGCTACTCTAATTGAGTTCAAGCAGATTAAAACTATCGATACAACATAGAATGCGGAATGAGGATAGTCTAAATTAGGATCAATTAGCAATAAGATGTTCGAGAAAAAACTTAATGCGAAGAACACAAGCATTGTATTGAAATATGTGCTTGGATCTTTCTTCTGTCTTAAAAAGAATAATTCTCTAAATGACGTAAAGATGTAAACAATAGAAGCAATGAACAAGAATATCAACAATATGGATAGCAATGAATTAAAGAAATTGAAAGAAATTTTTCCATTAATATCCGCTTCGTATGCTGAGTTAGCTATAGAAAGGATGAAGAATAGCAACGCTCCCAAAATTCCAATATTTAGTACTAAAGAGAGAGGCGCATCAAGTTTGTTAACTAACGACTGATGTAAATAATTGTAGAGGAAGTAAATAGTAAAGAAAACAATTCCTTCATGTATCAGCGCTAAGACAAAAACATCATGAACCGGGAAAATCAAGTTGAATAAGAATAGAAAGATTGAGAGCAATATTGCATTCTCTAATCCTCTAACACCGGAAAATTTGAAATTTGTTTTGATCAACTTTTCAATTCCTAATCTCTGTTAACTTTATGTCTAAGTGTATCTAAATTCAAGCGTTTAAGTTTTCGATTTACTTCTTTCATTTTTTGTTGAAATTTTTTGCTGTTAGCAGAATCTTTCATTGCTGCTTGGAAGGATGAATCATTCTTCATTGCATCCTCCACAAGTTGAGAAATATTCATACTGCCAACCATCTTTAAGGCTTCACTTGTAATTTTAATAGGATCAACTGTTGTAATTGAAATATCCGGAATCGGAGGAACAATCCTTATCCCACCAGAACTTGAACGATTGCTCCGTTTTCCAGAATGTTGAACAGAAATATTTTGTAGTTGTTTAGCAACTTTTTCCAGGTTAATTCTAAGTGAATCATTGATCATTTTTGATAAATCATTAACATTAACAGCAATTCTATACTTATTAGAGTCAATTTTAAATTTCATTTTCTCTTGTACTTCGCGGACAGATGGTGGTTCTGGAGGTGCATCAGGTCCGTCCCACTTAAATGCCTGATTACTGGCAAAATCAGCCGCGGCCATTTTACCCTCCTCAAAAGCCCTGATTTGATTTTCAAATTGCTCTTCGTTCCAAGTAAAATCAGTTTCCGCCACAGTATCCGGAGTCATTAATAAATACTTTGTTGAAGGAATTTCTCTGCCCGATTTGACCAAACTTGCAAGCTCTGAACGATTCATGCCTTCCATATCCGGAAAAATATTTTGTGCTTTTTCGTAATCAACTTTTTGAGCAAAATAAACTAGATCTGCAAGCATAGCTCTTTGAACTTCTGTAATCTTTGGATTTACAGCATAGGCATTTTTTTCGTTCACCAAAACACAAGCATAAATATCTTTTCTATACGAGCTAAGAACCGAATCAACAATTTGTCTTTGCTTACTATCAAGGTTTAGGAAGTTTTTGAACGTCTCAAAGTTTTTTGTGTTTGGGTTAAAGTTAGCAGGTTTAATTTCATAAATCTGCTGTCCATCATTATTAGAAAGCACCAAAGCTTTTTTCTTTGATTGATCAAGAGGCAGACTCTGATAAAGAGCAAAATTGAATAAGTCCTCTTGCGAAATTTCGGTTTCCGAAATTAAAGGTTTCAAACCGCCGGTATAAAGTGAAAGCAAACTCTTTTTGCCTTCTTCAATCATGCTGGATATACCTTTTCTATTGCTTCGGAAAAACAACATAAGAACAACAGTAAGTACCAGCAATAAAATAAATGGAGAATACTTTTTGATATTTTCAGCGGTCAAAAAATTTTTTGCCGATGGTGTTTCCATCTTATACTTTCAGTTCCTTTTGATATGGTTCAAGCATCACTTTTAATGTTTCCCTTGCTCTGAATATTCTCGATTTTATTGTTCCTACTTCAGTCCCGAGTGAATCTGCGATTTCTTTATAACTAAAACCGTCGATATCCCTCATAACAAGAGGCACACGTAATCGTTCAGGAAGCTTTTCAATTGCGCCGCGCACCAAGCTTGGAATATCTATATCTTCAGAAAAAGGTCCGGTTCCATAATCGGTATCCGAATCTTTTATTGGAACGAAAATACTCCTAACCCGTTTTTTCCTTAAATAATCGCGACACTTATTAACAGTGATTCTATATAACCAAGTTGTGAATTTAGATTCGAATCTAAACTCGGCGAGCTTATGATAGACGCTAATAAAAACATCTTGAGAAATGTCGTCAACATACTCAGCATCGCCTAAAGTTAAGAACACAAGATTGCGAACCTTCTCTTTATGCTTTATAACTAAAGTCCGGAACGTAGTTTCGTCACCCTTAATAAAATTACGGATAAGCTCGAAATCCTCTTCCCGTTCGGATTTAGCCTCACTAAAATCAAACTGATCTTGTTCTTTTTGAAGATCCATTTCTTTAGACGATGTTAAGTTTTTATAGTTCCTTTAACCAGGAATTTTGATATGCAAAATATATCTAACCGCCAAGTAAAAGAACTTTATTTTTACTAATAGATTAAATAACTTTGGTCGCCAATATAATTATTTGTAAACGATTATATCCATCATTAGCGCTGAAATTTAAAGTTTTAAAAACGCATATAATTTAACAAAAACTAAGGAGTTAACATGAAGATCAAACCGGTTGAAAAGTACAATGCAGTTGTAGTTGAACTAGTTGGTAATGTTATGGGCGGTCCAGAAGCTCAAGAATTTAGCGATCTTCTACATAAGTGTATTGATGACAACAAAAAGAATGTAGTTATTGACTTGGCTGAGACTAAATTTATGAATAGCTCCGGCTTGGGTATGTTGATTAGCGGTTATACTACAATGAAGAATGGCGGCGGGGCACTAAAGCTTGCTAACGCAACCGAGAAAATCGAAAGCCTGCTTGTTATTACAAAACTCATTACAATTTTCGAAAACTTCTCTTCAGTTGATGATGCTATTAAGAGTTTTGGCAATTAATTTTACGATGTAAAAGCTGTTTTCACTCCGGCTGAATTGACCGGAGTTTTTTTTGTCTAATAAGCTAGAGGATTTAATGAGCGTTGGAATTATAGTCGGGAGCCAGTGGGGCGATGAAGGTAAAGGGAAAATTGTAGATATTCTAAGCCAGAATTATGAAATTGTAGTCAGATACCAAGGTGGCGCTAACGCCGGACATACAGTTGAAATCGGCGATAAGAAATTTATCCTTCACTTAATTCCTTCCGGAATTCTTAGAGAAAACGTTATCTGTGTTATTGGGAATGGCGTTGTTATTGACCCGAAAGCATTATTAGATGAAATAAGACAGTTAGAAGAACTTGGTATTAATATCAAGGGAAGATTGTTCATAAGCCACAACGCACATCTTATTATGCCCTATCATAAATTGTTGGATTCCATAAATGAAAGCGGCTCATCAAAAATTGGAACTACCGGACGAGGCATTGGACCTTCTTACATTGACAAGTATGCCCGCAGCGGAATTAGAATTGTAGATCTTCTTGAAAAAAAGATTCTTGAAGAAAAAATCCGCTGCAACATTGATGAGAAGAATAATCTCTTGAAAAAAGTCTATAACCATGCAGAATTAAATGTTGAAGAAATTATAAAAGAATATCTTGATTTTGATGACCAAATAGATGAGTACATTACAGATACAACTCACTTTCTACATGAAGCATTATCATCTGGTAAATCAATTCTTCTGGAAGGAGCGCAAGGTACTCTTCTTGATGTTGATCATGGAACTTATCCTTTTGTTACTTCTTCGAATCCTACTTCCGGAGGTGCTTGCACTGGTTCTGGAATTCCTCCAACAAAAATTACTTCTGTTGTTGGTATTGTAAAAGCTTATACAACTCGAGTTGGTCTAGGTCCATTTCCTACGGAGTTGTTAGACAAAACCGGAGAAAAACTCCGTTCTATCGGCGCTGAGTTTGGAGCTACAACTGGTCGCCCTCGCCGCTGTGGCTGGTATGACGCATTCTTAGTTAATTATTCCAGAATGATTAACGGAATTGACCGCGCCGCAATTACAAAACTTGATGTTTTAAGCGATTTTGATGAGATCAAAGTTTGTGTTGGTTATGAATACAAAGGTAAAAAACTAAAATCCTTTCCTACCGATGTTAACCGGCTCTCAAATGTTACACCAGTTTATGAAACTCTACCAGGATGGAATGCCGATATTTCTAAAGCAAAGACTTTAGATGAATTGCCATCACGTGCTAAAGATTATCTTGATTTCATGGCAAAGAAAAGCGGGTTTGAAATTGGGCTGGTTTCAGTTGGTCCAAAGAGAGATGAGACAATAATCTTATAGACGATTTTTTGCACCGACAATAATTTCGTTTAGGTAAGCTGCTTTTGTAAATTTGAAATGGAATTCGTTTCGGAGTAAAAAATGAAATACTCATCCGGGCCTAAATCGCTAAACCTAAAACTTACACTTCTTGTTATTGGGGCTGTAATTGCGTTTGCCACACTTTACTATACCCAAAACCTTGTAGCTAAACTTCAACAACGCGAAAAAGAAATTGTACAACTTTACGCAAGCGGTTTGGAATTTGCAGCTAATCCGGAAACAACTAACAGCGATCTCAGTTTCATTTTCAATAATATTATAAGCCGAATCGACTTCCCCATTGTGCTAACCGATAACCAGAATCAAGTTTCCAACGCAGTTGGTTTTGGTTATAAAAACATAGATCATGATTCAACAATCACGTCTGCCGAATTGGTGAAATTGCTGCAAAGCAAAGTCAAGGAACTAGCATCAGCTCATCAGCCAATTGATGTTCGTACACCGGATGGTAAAATTCTATCAAGAATTTATTTCGGCGATTCAGAGATTATTCAACGTCTTCGTTATTATCCTTTTCTACAGATAATCTTTGCTATTTTATTTATTGGAATTGCATATTCAAGTTTCAGCTACATTAAAAGAAGCGAGCAGAGCAATATCTGGGTTGGAATGAGTAAAGAAACCGCACACCAACTTGGTACTCCAATCTCTAGCTTAATGGGTTGGAATGAAATTCTAAAAATGAATTACGACAATCCGGACAAGGTATTAGATACTTCGGAAGAAATAGACAGCGATCTATTAAGATTGAACAAAATAACGAAGCGATTCTCTAAAATCGGATCTAAACCTGAGCTGAAAAGCGATTCGCCATATATTGTCATCGAAAAAGTGATTAATTATTTCTCCAGGAGACTTCCACAGCTTGGTAAAAGTGTTGAGATTACTTTGGGTGGAGATAAAGATGCCAAAGCAAAATTAAATGCGGAGCTTTTTGAATGGGTGGCCGAAAATTTGATTAAAAATGCGCTCGACGCTATTGAACATAAAAATGGTAAAATTCACTTTTTAATACAAAAAGAAAAGAATAAGATCGAAATTGAAGTATCTGACAATGGAAAAGGCATAGAAACAGGTAAAAGAAAAGATATTTTCCGTACCGGATTTAGCACAAAAAAGAGGGGCTGGTGACTTGGATTAAGCCTATCCAAGAGAATAATTCAAGACTATCATAGTGGTAAAATATTTGTGAAAAGCTCGACGATCAATGTGGGAACCACATTTAAGATTCAACTACCTACTTCGGAAGAAATTACTTGAAATAGCTACCGCATCGTGAACAGTTTTTAAGCCGAATCTGGCTCTATATTTCTTTTTATTTACAATTATTTCGAAAAACCTTCCTATGATCATTATTTTTTTGAACGACTCTAAACTTCTGATCGCAAGATTCGATAATCTTATTGGTATGAAGATTGAATACACAAAAGTATATTCTTATACTGTGAATCAGTAACCCCTCCTTAAATTACTGATAGACTGCTAAGGTCCGCCCTCAACCTTAGCAGTCGCTTTTTTAAATGCATTTTTCCCAAACAATCACATCCTTAATTCATTTTGTTAATTATTCAAAAAAAAGGATAAATTACAGCCCCAATTTCACAAAAAGCGGAAAACTGATGAAAAAGAGCAAACGCCCATCTTGGGATCAATACTTCTTAAAAGTGGCTATGCTTGTTTCTGAAA
>JBHEKZ010000609.1:0-5284 GCA_041859025.1 Melioribacteraceae bacterium
AAAGACTTTGGCGCATATCCGGTTCAGAGAGTTGTTATGCCCGATTATTTGCTTGTCAACTTTGCACTAAGCTATCAATTGTTTGATAATCTTTCACTTAACGCACGAGTCGAAAATCTGTTCGACAAGGAGTATGAAGAAGTGCTTTTCTACGGAACACTTGGAAGAGGTTTATACGCTGGACTGAGCTTAACTTTGTAAAGTGGATTTTAGATACTAGATATTTGATACTGGATGCTTGACACTTTTTATTTCTTTATCCAGTATCAAGTATCCAGCATCTCGTGTCAGATTTATCCTCTTCCCATACCTTGCATTCTTTGAGTTCTTTCTTCTTGTAATTTTTTGAAAATTACTTTCTGTTCATCTGTTAAGAGTTCTTCTACTTGCTTATCTGTTTTTGTTCTTAACTCTGTTATCGCAGTACGCATAGCTTCTCTATCGCCGCCGGCATTTGCTCTAATAGCTGCCATTTCTTCCGTCTGAGCTTTTAGGATTGCTTCAACTTTTACAACTTGTTCCTCGGTTAATGTGAGTTTTGTTTTGTACTCTTCTAAAGTACGCTTCATTCTTTCTTCCGGACTCATTCCGCCGCCCATTTGAGCGTACGAATTTGCAGCTAGTGACAATACAAACATAATTGCAATTGCAAAAATTGCTTTTACTTTCATCTGCTACTCCTTGTTACTTTACCAGTAACATTTTTTTTGTTTGAATGTAGTTATTTGCTTTTAATGTGTAGATGTATGTTCCGCTTGCTAATCTGCTTCCATCAAAACGGACTTGATACTTGCCGACATGCTGAGATTTATCCACCAATGTTGCGACTTCATTTCCAAGTACATCATAAACTTTCAAAGAAACATCGCTAAACTGCGATAGCTGATAGTTGATTGTTGTTACGGGATTAAATGGGTTTGGATAATTTTGAGAAAGTGAAAACTCTGTAGGTAAAGAATCATAATCTTTTATATCCGTTGTTGGTTTGAAAATTGGGAGCTTAGTAAAATCTTTCAGTAATATATCTTTTGCCTCCGCAGCCGCCATTCCAAAATGATCCATAAGTATGCTTGCGTAGATCTGCCGATAATCGTAAGCAAACTTAATATCACCATTATTGTCCAAGTTGCTTAGGTTTGCGTTAGCACCAATAATTCCTCCTTGTAGACTATTACCAATCATAAACATTGGTAACGCCGCACCATGGTCTGTACCGCCACTTGCATTCTCTTTTACTCTTCTTCCAAATTCAGAAAAAGTCATAATCACAACTTTATCAGCAAGTCCGGCTTTTTCAATGTCACGCTGAAATGCGATTACTGAATCAGCCAAATTTTGAAATAGTGTTTGCTGTGTAGCCAGCTGGTTCGAGTGAGTATCAAAGCCATCCAGTTGAGTAAGATAAATTGGTGTTTCAAGTCCGCCTAAAATTAAATCTGCAACAATTTTCAGTTGAGGTCCTAGTCGGGTAGTTGGATATGTAGAGGTAGGATTTCCTTTATCAGCCTTTTCTTTTATCACACCCGCATACTGCATTGAAAGTGCGGCAACTTCTTTTAAGAATTTCAATTCATCACCTGCAATTGTAGCCGGTGGCGGATCGGTATCCGCGGTCATTCCTGCAACCAAAGTATAGAATGCATTTGGATCGCTAAAATTAACGGCCAAGCCTCCTTCATCACAATCAAATAAACCGGAAGGGACGGAACTAAGTTGAATACCCATAGGATGATTTGGCGGTGTTCCCGGAAAAGTTGGAAATGTTTTTAACAGATATCGGGCTGCCCATCCGTCATACAAATATTGTGTTGAATCGGAGGCAGAAAGCCAGATATCAGTTGCACGAAAGTGAGAACGATTGGGGCTCGCATATCCAACATTCTGAATAAGTGATAGTTTTCCCTCTCCGTACAAAGTTTGAAACTGTCGTAGCGCCGGGTGAAGTGCAGTAGCATCTGTCAGTTTAACAATTTCGGTATCGGAGAGTTTTATAGTTGGTCTGAAATTAGCATATGCAGAATATTGATCAAGCGGTATAACTGTGTTAATTCCATCGTTGCCCCCTTTAAATTGAATAAGAACAAGAATTTTTCCATTCGAAGACTGAATACTCATAAATGGTTTTGCAAAAGCTTTCATCGGAATTCCGCCGATTGTAAAAGAAACAGCGCCGGCGCTGGTAATCATTCCAACATTTTTTAAGAAATCTCTTCTTTTCATTTTGCGCTCTCTCAATTTTAAGATAATTGAAATTCAGGTAAGCGCATGAGCGCCTTAAAAAACTTTTCCAATCGAGTTGAAGCTCCAGTCGAATATGTTGACCAATTCTGTACTGCAGTACCATCAAGTAAAGAAGCAAGCAGGTAATCTTTTCTTGTCTGACTCAAAGGAAATTGAGTTAAAACTTTACTTATATCTTCTACAAACTGTACAGCATTTTCAGCGCTTGGATACGATCTAGCATATGTAAGCACATCAATTTTGTATGTCTTGTTGTTTATTTTTATTCCGGCAACAAGTGAATCCGTAAACTTATTTCTTGTTGGATAAACTGTTGTGTTCATCCACTTACGCTGCCCTTCCCATCCACGCACATCGGGCGGGCTTAAAATCTCTTGCTCAAGTTCACGAGATTTGGTTCTAATCTGATTCAGGAAATCATTGTCATAGGTTAAGTTAAAAAAGCGGACAAGTGAAACTAAAAATTCAATTGGTGATTTAATTTTTGCACCACGTATATCAGCAGAATGAAAGTATTGTGATTTCAACATTGTAGATAACACCGGCTTCATGTTGAAATTATTTATTCTCATCACTTCAGCCAACTGTTTTACATAGTCTGTATTCGGTTCAAAGTAGGCAAACTCTTTGTAAAGCTTTTTACATAAATATTCTGAAGCAGCAACTGATTTTTCGGAGAAGATAATATCAACAACGTCGTCGGCGTTCCAATTTCCGGTTTTGCCAAAAATTGTTTTTGAACCGGAATCCCAACGTGAACTTGTAAAATATGAAGTCAATGTTGTGCTATTGACCCTCCACCCGGTTAAAGCTTTAGCGGCTTGCTTAATATCTTCTTCGGAATAATTTCCTATTCCGAGTGTGAACAACTCCATTAACTCCCTGCCATAGTTTTCATTTGGAGCTGTTCTAGTGCTAACATTACCGTTTAAGTATACTAACATTGCCGGGTCGAGAGTAACTTTTTTTGTCAACTCAATTAAATTACCGAATGCATACTGACGGAACAATTTGTTTGATAAATAATAGTACTGGGGAACTTGAACAGTGTTAAACTCGGTAACAAAGTGATTAGCATAAAACCAAACCATTTTTTCACGCAGAGAATATCCTTGCTGAATCATTAAATCTTCCCACCACCAGATAAGTGAGTAGCGGTAGTTACTGAGGTTTGTGTCAGAACTGTTATAAGCCAGATTAACCCATTCAGTACCATTATATTTGGGCGGAAGTGGTTCGGCGAAATCTTTCAAAAGATAATTATCTACAAAATCATCTAAAGATTTTGAAAGAGCAAACTCTATATCGGATCTGGAATAACCGTAAAGAGACCTCGAGAGTACGTGACGCGCGGCATCAGAATCCCAAGCGCTAATTTTTTTTAAGTAAGCAGATTTATCCATTTAGTTTTTCCAAATGTAGTTTTTCGACAAATGATTTTAATGGAAAGTTTAACGACTAACAAGTTTTTTAGTCACGTGATATGCTTAAAGTGATTTGAGAAACCACTGACAATTGATCAATATTGTTTACTTGCGGGTGATAAATCCGTTTGGATTTATAATTGATTTTAATTCTACAAAAGAAATAGTAAACTCGGTAGGGCCTACGGCATGAGGTGCAACTTCGTAGTCATTGAAATAGAAAATCAAACCTTCGTTTGTGATAGCAAAATTATCATTCACAGCAAATTTGTTATCCTTAAACCAGAAGCCGGCCTCTTCAAGATTATCAGTTGGCTTCAATCCCCTCTCTGCTCTAAACCATTTTTCAGCAACTTGATTTAGTACGTTTTGGTAATCAGAGACAAACAATTCCGCAAGCTTAATTTCCTTTCCGTTCTGCAAATTGATATTGCTAAAAAGCATTACAGAGTTTGGATGTGCGCCGCCCATATTCGAATACTCGCTAAACCGAACGCATACAAATTTCGAGTTCTCATTTATAACTTCAACCTTTCTCTCAAGTTCGTAAACTGCCGGCGACTCGGGAAAATCCTTTTTGAGTTTTTTATAATCGGCAATTAGAGCCCTTGATAGTTCATCCAGAGATTTGGTTTGTATTTCGAAAACCGGCGTGTTTATAAAGCTTTCAACTTTTTTATTTAGCGAATCTTTAACTGCTGAAATCTTTGCTTCCGTAAACTCTACATAATCTACTTTAACGTGAACATAGTTCTCAGACTTTACACTAGTACTATCAAATGCTTTTGAAAAGCTTACTTTCTTATATTTTATTTCAGGTTCTTGCTTTGAATCCGGCGAACAGCCAATTATTAGTATAGAGGTACAAATCAGGGCTAATACAAAGTTCATCTTGTTCACAATTACTCTTAATTTATTTTTTCTTAGGTACAAACAATCCATCTGCGACAGCACCGCTAAAGCATAAATCAACAAGGTCTTGATCTGCTCGATTTAATGGACGAGATGATTTAGGATAAATCTCATGATGGAAAACTTCAAAAAGATAATCACCAATAAACTCAAGATCATTTTCTGTTGTCATCCAGCTATATTTATCAAACCTAGAAAGGTTCACAGGATTAGAATAACTGACTAACGATTTATGTCCCAGCGTATTGAAGTAGAAATCGAAATATGACATTACCAACTCACGAATAGTTTTGTACACCGGTTCCCGAAACCTTAAGACTGTTGTGTTTGACTTTGCAACCGCTCCCCACAATCCATCCTTATTAAAAACGGCTATTACATGATCATCATCGTTAACTGCCATCATATCAACAATCAACGGTTTAAAGCCGATCATTCTAAGAGCTGCGGCAGCAAAAAGAGCACCTTCAAAACAGTTTGCTACTTTATGCTTTAAAACCATTTTTGGTGAGCGTGTAACACTTTCCGCATTATACAACGTGTTATTAAGAAATACTTGAATGTCGTGCGGCTTTTTAAAGCTAGCGAAAATTTTTAATTCGTCTTTAGTAAACCCGGTTTTAAAATTTATTTTCTTTTCAATCATTATTCTGTGTCTTTTGTTTTAGATGTACTTCACTTAGCTCTACACGGTTAAATCCATTCAA
>JBHEKZ010000015.1:0-2729 GCA_041859025.1 Melioribacteraceae bacterium
ATGGGCGATGTAATGGGAGATTTCTCATCTCACCGCGGTAAAATTCAAGGTATGGATTCCGAAAGCCCGTTCCAGATTATTAAAGCAAAAGTTCCGCTCGCGGAATTACATAAATATTCAACTCAGCTTCGCAGCTTAACACAAGGTCGCGGACAGTTTAGTATGGCATTCTCTCATTACGAAGAGGTTCCGAAAGACGTCGAAGCCAAGATTATTGACGAATATCAAAAATCTAAAGAGCACGAAGAAGAGTAAAATTTCTTTTCCTCAAGGCGGAAGAAGTTCTTCCGCCTTTTTCTTTTTAAAACCAACCGTGTTAAATTAGAATCAACAATATGTGATTTGTATGGAAAAACTCTGGTCCCCGTGGCGTTCCAACTATATTGAGTCTTTCAAGAAGAAAAAAGAAGCTGAAAGCTGTGTATTTTGCAGAGCGCAGAATGAAAATATTGAGAGTGACGACTGTCTTATTGTTTACAAAGGTGAAAACTGCTTTGTAACACTTAATTTGTATCCTTACAACAGCGGTCATTTAATGGTTATACCAAATCGTCACACATGCGATTTCGGCAGTATAACAGCTGAAGAGATGAAGGAAATAATGGATACTGTTCAGCTTACAATGAAAGCATTGGATTTGGCTATGAAGCCGCAAGGTTATAATTTTGGCGCCAATCTTGGAAAGGCTGCGGGCGCAGGAATAGATGAACATATCCACTTTCATGTTTTGCCAAGATGGAACGGAGATACTAACTTTATGCCGGCGATTGGAGAGGTGAAAGTTATTTCTCAAGATTTACTTGTTACAAAGAAAAATTTATTAACCGCTTTTAAGGAAGCACAAAAACAGAATTGAATTATGGAAAACAAAAAATTTAATATCCTTATTGCGCCAAACAGCTTTAAGGAATGCGCAGACTCTGTAGAGATTTCCGAATATATTAAAACATCATTGTTCAGACTGCTTCCCGACGAAATTAGAAGTCAGATCAATTTTGATTTGAAGCCGATTTCGGACGGCGGCGATGGATTTCTGCAGGTCGCACAGAGAAATTTCGGATTGGAATTTTTACACTTCGAAATTACATATCCTTTTAGCGACGATAAATTTTTCTGCCCGGTCGCTTTTTCGGAACAGACAAAAACTCTCTATGTTGAAACAGCGGAAGTACTCGGACTTAAACTGATCCCTACGGAATTAAGAAATCCTATGCATCTTTCTTCAAAAGGCATGGGCGATTTACTAATTCATATTAATGATTCTGTTGAAAACTCCGTGCTGCCAATTGAAAAAGTTGTTATTGGCGTGGGCGGTACCGCGATAAATGATTTAGGACTGGGAATGCTTCAAACAGTAGGCTGGAGATTTCTTGATGAAAATGAAAATGATGTTGATCCTATACCGGCAAATTTCTCCAAGATAAAAGGTTTTGAAGGAGAAAAAATTGAAGTACCGTTTAAGATAGAATTGATAGTTGATGTCGATAATCCTCTTATCGGCGATCAAGGCGCAAGTTTAATGTTCTCTCTTCAAAAAGGTGCGAGCGAAGAGGATGCGGAAGAAATGGACAAAGGATTCCAAGATATTCTCTCGGTACTTGGTGTTAGCGAAAAGAAAATTGATTTGCTGAATGGTTCGGGCGGCGGATTAACAGCGGCTTTTGAATTGTTTTTTGATGTTACTGTTAAGTATGCAACCGATTTTATTGTTGATGAATTAAAGATACATGATACATTAAATAATAATTATGATGTTGTAATTACAGGTGAAGGTCAGCTCGATTCCAAATCCTTAATGAACAAGGGCGCTATGCTTGTTGTTAATGAATTTGCCGAGAAGGAAGTTCCTATCTACCTGGTTTGCGGGCAGACCGAAGGAGATTTACCCGAAGTTGAACATTTGCGTGTGATAGAAGTTGCCGAGTATTTTAATTCCGAAGAAGAATCAATACAGAAGATTGATAAAGGAATTGAAATGGCCTGCAAGAAAATAGGCAAGGATGTAATTAAACTTTATGCAGCAAAAAATTCCGATAAATAATTTAGACCTGGTCAATATGGAAAACGAAGAAAAGTTAGAACAAATAAAAGTTGAAGCGTTAGATGAAATTCTAGGAAAGAAATTCCCGGTGTTGGATGACGGATTTGTCCGCGTAGTTGATTACATGGGTTCGGATGAAGCCATTGTGCAGGCTGCGCGTGTTTCTTATGGAAAAGGAACAAAGAAAGTTTCCGAAGACAGAGGATTGATTCGTTATCTTCTTAGAAACCGCCACACAACGCCGTTCGAAATGTGCGAAATTAAATTACACGTTCGCGTTCCTATGGATGCCTGGCGCCAGTGGATTCGTCACCGCACTGCAAATGTTAATGAATATTCTACACGTTATTCTCTAGCTATTGATTCATCGCAGAAGACGACAGAGGGGGAATGGAGAATGCAGTCGAAGGATAACAAGCAAGGAAGTGAAGGATTTTTCCCTGCTGAAATCGGCAGCAAGTTAACAGAGCGTGAACAGGAATTTCAAAATTTTGCCAGAGATATTTATCAAGAAAGGTTAAATCTCGGCGTCGCCCGCGAACAGGCTCGCAAGGATCTGCCTCTTTCTACATACACCGAAGCTTACTGGAAAATCGATTTACACAATCTTCTAAACTTTCTCGCTTTAAGAATGGATTCACATGCTCAGTTTGAAATTCGTTCTTATGCTTCCACAATTGGAAACGAA
>JBHEKZ010000278.1:0-4807 GCA_041859025.1 Melioribacteraceae bacterium
GGCGTCTTCGCGGTGAATGTTTATTGTTAACCACAGAGACGCAAAGCCGCTAAGCAGGAAAATAAATTGGAGAAAAAATGGCAACATCAACATTATCCTTAGGTTCAAAAGCCCCGGATTTCAATTTGGAAGCAACCGATGGCAATAATTGTACATTGGCAGCGTTTAAAGGAAAAGAAGCATTTGTCGTTGTGTTCAGCTGCAACCATTGTCCATATGTACAAGCCTATGAAGATAGAATAAAGCAGATTCAGCAGGATTATTCGGAAAGAATTCAAGTTGTTGCAATTAATAGCAACGATGAGGTAAAGTATCCGGATGATTCTTTTGATGAGATGAAAAAGAGAGCCACGCTAAGAGAGTTTAATTTCCCTTACTTACGTGATGCTGATCAAAGCATAGCCAAAGCATTTGGTGCTACTCATACACCGGAGGTATTTCTATTTGATAGCGAACAGAAGTTAGTTTTTCATGGTAAAGTAGATGATAACTGGCAAGATGAAAAAAGTGTTCGCTCTAAATATTTACGCAATGCAATTGATGAATTGCTTGCCGGAAAGACGATTTCTGTGCCGGAAACATTTACAATTGGATGCACAATTAAGTGGAAATAATAGGATTTACAAATTTGGATTTTGGAATTACGATTTGGGAATTGACAAGAGGTTACTCCCTAATCCCAAAATCGTAAATCTTAATTGCTTTTAGATTACTTCTCCAAACTCATCTTCAAACCGTTGCAGTTCTTTTAGCGGTTGGGGAGAAATAGCAAAACAATAAAGAGGGTAGAGCCGGGAAATCATTTTAATCATTTCTATTACAATGTTTTCAGAAAAGAGAATTTTTTGCGGAATTGGTTTTACGCTTTGCAGCAAAAACATATCGTGTTCATAAAACTTATCAATGTGTTTTTCGGCGTCGAACTTAGCAATTAACCTTGTCGGTGCCATTTTGGCGAAGTAATAAAACGAGTAATTCCCATTAATTTTATACTTAGAACATACCTCGCGAATTTCTTTTTCATACTTTTCTAGATTTTGCCGGAAGTAATGCTTTTCCTCTTTGGAACGGTTAATAAATATTCCCATATCAGATGAACCGGCTTCAAAATAAAGGAAAAACTCGCTGCCCATTTTGAATCTGCCGAAGTGAATCAGCCAGTAATTCCTATATGGATCACCTTTAGCGAAACGCATATCTTTATTTATGCGCATTATCGTTTCATTAAACTTCGGTTCGGTTCTGATTGCGGGATTTAGCCGGTTTAAAAATGGGGAAAGCTCGATAACAAATGCTTTAGTGGGTTCAACTACATAACTTTGATAGCGTTCCTTGTTTTTGTGAAACCACTCTACATTATTGTGTTTCTCCAAATCGGTAAAGAAAGAAAATATTTCTTTGCTGAATCCGTTGAATTGTTCCGGCTCTTTTTTCAATACATTATTCCTATGCTTAACGATAGATAAAACTGCCCAAAACTTTTGCGGACTTGTCCAACCAAGTTTTCTATACCGTCGCCAAATACCTCAGTATGACTATACCTAACATTAAGTCCAATTAAGTTAGAAGTGCTTTCTCCAAAGTAAGCTCCAAAACCGACGTAACCGTTAGCACCGTAATGCATTTTAGCCCGCTTGAATGAACTAAAGAATTCGTCCTCATAAGGAGTTGTAACAACAAATGTAGGTCCAACACCTGCAGTAACATATGGACGAAGATTATCTGCAAGAGCTTCATCAAACAATCTAAGTTGAGCGCCCACATTTACCGGCATAAGAAATGCCCGGTTTTGCTTATAAGGGGTATATGTGGTCCCGTAGTAAGGATCGTAATATTCAATTTCTCTTTCATCTTTTGTTTCCGAAATTGAAAAGTCAATAACGCCGGTTATATTTTTTGAGAACGATTTTCTTAAAAATGTCCCTAAACCGAATCCGCCCTCGCCAAACATAACATCGGCGCCCCAACTATTGGATGGAAACACAATTGGCGGTTTTTCGGGAGCGAACTCCCCGACTCTCTGAGCCAACATAAAACTGCTAAAAAGCAGAAGCATCAAAGCTGTCAACACTTTCATCTTTAATTTCCTTTTGCTAAGCTTCTATTGAAAGATATAGATTCTTTGTCAAAAATCAACGGGATAAAATTTTTCTCATTTAACAGCAGAACACTAAGGAAAGTTTACTTATGCCATTAAATTTAGAACTAAAGATTAATCTGAAATCTCACAAACAAATTGAAGCAATTCTTAAGCAAAATGGGGCGGAATTCAAGGGGACTTTGAAACAGAAAGACATTTACTACAAAACGAAGGCCGGTTTGCTCAAGCTTAGAGTAGAGGGAAGCACATTTACTTTGATTAAATATAAGCGTGATGAAAAAGGAAAACGCTGGAGCAATTATGAACTGCTCGAATTGAAAGGAAAGAATCCGGAAAAATATTTGGCTGATATACTTTCGATTGAAGCCGTTGTTGAGAAGAAGAGGAAGTTGTATCTATACGATAATACTCGTGTTCATCTTGATGAAGTGAAAAACCTCGGAAAATTTTTGGAGCTTGAAACTCTTCTTGTTGCCAGCAAGAAAGATGCAACAATAAGATTCGATTTTGTTAAAAAGATGCTCGGAATAGAAAACTTCGGGCAAATTCGTAAATCATACAGAAATCTGATGCTTGGCAAATGATTCTTACTAAAGAAAAAATAAAAACGATTGACGTTGACTCGCTGATCGATGAAAAAATTAAGAGCGGAACTATAAATGAACTGCTCTTTATTGTGCCGACAAACCGCAGAGCACGCACGCTGAAGAAGGAGATTGTTTCCCTTTCACCTAACACTGCGGCACATCGAATTAAGATCGAAACACTTACAACGCTGACATCGAAAATCCTTTCTGCTTCAAAACCGTTCAGACAAATCAGCGAAGCGGCTTCATCGGTTTTTATTAAACAAATAGCCGGCAAAGTAAAATTTAGATATCTCTCTCTGTACCGGGAAGAAATTCCATCCGGAACATTGGATAAAATTCGTAATGTTATCAATGAATACAAACGGAACGGAATTCTGCCCGAATCAATTATCACTGAAGCCGAAAAACTTAACGGTTCCGAAAAGAACAAGGCTCTTGATATCGCAGATATTTACAAAGCTTATAAAGAAAAATGTCTTCAGTTAAATTCTTTTGATCTGGGAGATATTTATTATGAATTATTGAAAAGAACACATGACCAATTTGCTGACGATTTTAAGAAAACATTTCAATCTCCGGAATACATTTTTATAGACGGATTCAGCGATTTTTCAAAACCGGAAGTAGAGATTATTGACCGGCTTACTCAGTCATCTAAACTTTTCATTTCGTTCGATTATTTCCCAACAAACGATTTTATTTTCGGTCACCTTGCCCGGACTTTTGACAATTTATCGATAAACGGATTTAATGAGATTGAAGATGCGCGCATTCCGGATATGAATGAGTTTCACGGATTCATACGCGAGAAACTATTTAGAGTTAGAGAGATAAAACAGAAGAGTAAACTTCCGGTTCCTCCGGCAGTTATAAGCGGATTTAATAAAGAAAATGAGATTGAGCATATTGCAAAGCAGATAAAAACAATTCTGCTTGAAGAAAAAACCGAGCCGTATAAAATCTGTGTCGCGTTTAATTTGGTTCAAGATTATACTGCGATTATAAAAGATGTATTCAGCAAAACCGGCATTCCTTTTAATATGACTGATAGAACACTGCTTCAAAATTCCAATCCGGTTATTGCTCTGGTTAATTATCTGGAAATAGTTGAAAGCGATTACTATTTCAAAAATATTTTCCGCGCGCTGAACAGCGGATTTATTGATACTCAAGAAATTGACTCTGCCAACTTATATCGGGTCTCTTCGGAGTTGAAAATAATTTCTGGCAAAGAAAACTGGCTTGGCAGTTTAAATGACGCACTCTCAAATCTTTCACATTCCGGAGATGAAGATGATATCTCCAACAATAGGAAAATGTTTGAGAAAGCAAAGCTTGATATTCAAACTCTCGCAAAATTTCTTTCTCCGTTTGAAGACAAACTGACAATAGAAGAGTTCAGCAATAGACTTACCCGATTTCTCATCGATTCCAGATTAACTTACAATATCCTTAATGTTGGCGAAGAGAAAGAGAAGAATGTTCGCGCTATAGCTGAATTCTTAAATGTAACACAAGAAATATTTGAGCTGATGAAAGAGGAACAAGGAGGCGAAAAGAAGTTTCCTCTTGGCTACTATTTGGAACAGATAAGAACCGCATGCGGCTGGGCACGGTTCAATGTAAAGGAAAAATCAAACTACGGCGTGCTTGTAACCTCACTCGATGAAATACGCGGATTAAAATTTGACTACTTGTTCATTGGCGGCTTATGCGACGGCATTTTACCGACGCGATTTAATCCGGAAATATTTTTCTCCGGTTCATACAAGAAGCAAGCTTTCATACATCAGACTGAAGAAAGATATCTGTTTTACCGTGCGCTTTGCTGTTGGCAGAAGAAATTGTTTTTGAGCACTCACCAAAGCGATGCCGGCAAAGAAACAGTAGCATCAAGTTTCTTAAATGATTTTTCTTCGATTGTTCATACCTCGGAAATTACTTCTGCTGACTTTGAGAAATATTTATATACCGAAGAGGAAGTCCATATTGAAATAGGTCGGCATCCTAATTCTAAACTGCATGCCGCTGTTGGCGAAAAACTTTCTTCAGCAATTCATCAATCGCTTGATGTTGAGAAAAAGAGAACCGATTTCCCTATGGGAAATTCGGTTTT
>JBHEKZ010000401.1:0-2855 GCA_041859025.1 Melioribacteraceae bacterium
GATATTGACACAGATGATCCTGAAACATTAGTCAGCTTTAACGATGAAAGAAGAGTAGAATATATTCTTACAAAATTTGCAGGAACTAACCAGGAAACATGTTTTACTCAAAAACCGATTGTTGTAACTTGTCAGCGTCTCAAAAAAGGCGATGTACTTGCTGATGGTCCTGCAATTGAAAAAGGTGAACTTGGACTTGGCAGAAACGTTTCTGTTGCATTCATGCCTTGGAGAGGTTACAACTTTGAAGATGCTATCGTTTTAAGTGAAAGACTTGTTGGCGACGACGTATTCACTTCCATTCATATAGAAGAATTTGAATTACAAGTTCGCGAAACAAAACGCGGTGAAGAAGAATTAACTCGTGATATTCCAAACGTAAGTGAAGAAGCTACTAAAGACTTAGATGAAAATGGTATTGTGCGCGAAGGTGCAGAAGTTAAAGAAGGCGATATTCTAATTGGAAAGATCACACCGAAAGGCGAAACGGATCCAACTCCGGAAGAAAAACTTCTTAAAGCTATCTTCGGTGATAAGGCCGGCGACGTGAAGGATGCTTCTTTGAAAGCGCCTCCAGGTTTGAAAGGTGTTGTAATTAAAACTAGATTATTCAGTCGTAAGAAAAAAGATACTGAATCAAAGAAATTCGAAAAGAAAATGATGGATAATCTCGATTATTCATTCAAGACAAGAAAAGAAAATCACTACACTAAACTAGTTACTAAGCTAACTAAGATTACTGAAGGTAAAACTTCTTCAGGTGTTCGTGATTTGGATGGTTCTGTTGTATTAAGAAGCGGAACTGTAATTAAAGAAGAAACATTTGTAAACATAGAAGACATCACAAAACTTGATTATACTCGCGATTGGTTTGAGAAAAAACCGGTTAACGAAATGATCAAAAAACTTTTCTCAAATTATTTTAATCTACTTTCAGAAATTGAAGAAGATTATAAACGTGAGAAATTGAAAATTGCTTCCGGCGATGAACTTCCTCCTGGAATTACTCAACTTGCAAAAGTTTACGTTGCTAAGAAACGTAAAATTCAAGTTGGTGATAAAATGGCTGGTCGTCACGGTAACAAAGGTGTTGTTGCAAAAGTTGTTCCGGTTGAAGACATGCCATACCACGAAGATGGAACTCCGGTTGATATAGTATTAAATCCGCTCGGTGTACCTTCTCGTATGAACCTTGGACAGTTATATGAAACGGTTCTCGGCTGGGTAGGCAAGAAAATGGGTGTCAAATTCGAAACACCAATTTTCGATGGTGCTCATGTTGAAGATGTAGAAGGATATTTAAAACAAGCCGGATTACCTGAAGGTGGAAAGACGTGGTTAACCGACGGAAGAAGCGGTGAAAAATTCCATCAGAAAGTAACATGCGGTTATATTTATATGATGAAACTAGGTCACATGGTTGATGATAAGATTCATGCTCGCTCAATTGGACCATACTCTCTCATCACACAACAACCTCTTGGCGGTAAAGCTCAGTTTGGTGGTCAGAGATTCGGAGAAATGGAAGTTTGGGCGCTTGAAGGATACGGTGCTGCTCACGTTTTACAAGAAATCTTAACTGTAAAAAGTGATGACGTTACTGGTCGTGCTAAGACTTATGAAGCGATTGTAAAAGGTGATAACATTCCGGAACCAAACATACCGGAAGCATTCAACGTTATGATCAAGGAATTGCAAGGTCTTGGTCTCGATATTAAAGTTAACTAAGTCAGCCAAGTTTGATTAAAGGAGAATTACAATGCGAGTAAAACCGCAAGAAAATAAAACAAAGATGATTGAAAAGCTGACCATTGGTTTAGCAAGTCCCGATGATATTTTAAGTAGATCTCATGGTGAAGTAACCAAACCGGAAACAATTAACTATCGTTCGTTCAGACCTGAAAAAGATGGTTTGTTCTGCGAGAAAATTTTTGGCCCGGTAAAAGATTGGGAATGTGCGTGCGGAAAGTATAAAGGCATTCGTTACAAAGGTATTGTTTGCGACCGTTGCGGTGTTGAAGTAACACTAAAAGCAGTTCGTCGCGAAAGAATGGGACACCTTGCACTCGCAGTTCCTATCGTTCATATCTGGTTCTTCAAAGCTTTGCCATCTAAGATTGGTAACATTCTTGGAATGACAACTAAAGAATTAGAGAAGATTGTTTACTACGAATCTTATGTTGTTCTCAATCCTGGTCCAACCGGTTTGAAAAGATTGGATCTCATAAGTGAAGATCAGTATTACGAAATATTAAACTCGCTTCCACACGAAAACGACTCTTTGGAAGATAACGATCCTAAGAAATTTGTTGCTCGTATAGGCGGCGACGCTGTAAAAGAATTATTGAAAGAAACAGACATTGAAAGAATATTCGGCGAATTGAAATCTCAATTAGGTCCGGATACTTCACAGCAAAAACGTACAGATATTCTTAAGAGATTAAGAGTATTAGAAGCTTTCCGTGAAAAAGAAGGTAAGATTCCTAACCGCCCTGAATGGATGGTGATGAATGTAATTCCGGTTATTCCTCCGGAACTTCGCCCGCTTGTTCCACTCGAAGGCGGACGTTTTGCTACATCAGATTTGAATGATCTCTATAGAAGAGTAATCATTCGCAACAATCGTTTGAAAAGACTTATAGATATCAAAGCTCCGGAAGTTATTCTACGTAACGAAAAAAGAATGCTTCAAGGGTCTGTTGATGCTTTGTTCGATAACTCACGTCGTTCAAGCGCAGTTCGCAGTGATGGTAACAGACCGTTGAAATCTTTAAGCGATATGCTTAAAGGTAAACAAGGTCGTTTCCGTCAGAACTTATTGGGTAAACGTGTTGATTATTCTGGCCGTTCGGTAA
>JBHEKZ010000593.1:0-6244 GCA_041859025.1 Melioribacteraceae bacterium
AGCTCTTTCAATTTTTTACCTTGCGGCGTTCTGTTTTGAGTTAGAAAAAGAAATGTGCGTATCAATACTATATTATCATCTATATCGGCTACCAAATAACCAAGCCTAATACCCAAAAGCCTGTATTCAATCAGAAATTTATTATCATCCCCTTTAAAAATATGCGGTTCGAATAGTGATGTTAGAAGCCAGAAGAATATAACCGATTCATCAACGCAATCGAGTCTTTGGCTTAATCTTATAATAGCATGGGATTGTATGTAAACCTCCATTCTGGTTTTAATATCATCGCACTTACAGCCAAATAATTCTTTACTTAACAAAGCAGATTCTATTCCTGTTTGACTTTGTGCCAAGCATATTTTGTACGCGGGTCTTTTCTCTTCATTCCGTATAATTTCAATTTTAGGAGGCAAGTAACTGTGTATTGTTAATTTGTTTTCTATTCCCGCTCCCAGACACTTACGAGTTTTTGATTCTGCAGTGAACCAATAAATGCGTTTAACAGAGCTGTAACAATAGCCTATTATAAAGAGCAAATGGTTCAACTTCTTATCACATTCGATTAGCGTTTTCTCCAATCCGAAAAACTTGAGACACAACTCTTTTACATTTTTTGCGTTCTCAAACCTACTCTCTTTAAGATTCTCTAAGTAATAAAGAAACGAAGTCCAAAAGCTGCTGATTTCAAATATGGACAGTTCATGAGTGTCGCTAATCTTACATTTTTCACTTTGCAGTTCTTCTTTTAGAACAAAGCTTATTGCTTTATGTACATCTTCTTCCACTTTTTCGCTAAACGAATCAACTACTTTAAATGGGGATTCGCGCAGAGCATAAATCCTTTCCAGTTCGGGCTTAGGTATCAGATCAAATAACTCTCCGCATCCTTCTCTTTCACATACTTCTCTAATTCTGCGCAAGTAATTTTTCTTACTTTCCAAACGTGCATACTTCAGTTTATTGGAGTCGATTCTTTTTTTCTTTTTGCTTTTAGAAGACATTATCTTTTCCCTAATGTATTCACAGGCTGCTGCTAAGGCGTCAAGGACAAAAGTCCTGACGCCACCACTAAATGAACAACTCGCACCACACTTGTTGGGCTGGGACTTATGTCCCTAGCGCAATATCCAACTCCAAGGACATGAGCCCTTACTCTAAGAGAAAACTACCGTTGTGCCGGAAGTTTCCTCCCGGCACAGAAATCACTTTACTTTACAGCATTAACAAACGCGTTATAACCTGCACTTTTCTTTCCGCCTTCCATACTAGTGAGATAACTTTTAATCAGCTGGTTAAGATTTGCAATTCCATTCTCGCCGTTATAGACTTCATCCCGCACATCAACAGCGGAGGTATAATCTCCATCGGCTTTTACAATCTGCGCGTTAAGAGAAGCTAGTTCATCAATCTTTGTTTTAAAATTTGCCAATGTGATGTTTGTGTTTGAAGGATTATACGCCGTACCCAGATTTGTAATAGCGGTTATAACATCGTAGCCAAAGCCAACAAGCGCTTGATAGCTCTTTTCGCTTGAAGATTTGCTCTTCTTCGGCTCTTCACCTTCTTTCAGCTCTTCTTTCTTATCCGTAGGCGGCTGAATTCTTTTAATAATTGAATCGATATGCGAATACACCGGAGACTTGCTTCCCAGTTCTGCTTTAATGTAGCTCTGGATGTTTTTAATTAGATTCTCGATGCAGTTCTGGTCTCCATCTTTCGCTCTGAATGAGATAATTCTGCGTCTGTCTCTCAGATCTTTTAATATCGATCCGGTAGATACTACAGCGGCGTTTTTTGCTGTTACATCTGCTTTTAATGTTTCTAGCGAAGCTATTTTGAGTTCTTCTTTGGAGGGATTGTAACCGGTTATTCCTTTAAGAACTTCTAGTCCGTCGGAAAATTTTCCGGCTATGGACTGAAATGATTTTTGAGAAGACATAAACACCTCCCTGTGTGTTGTTGTTTATTATTGAGTGATAACTTTATCACCCATCTCAAAAATTTTCAATTCCGCAGCTGTCTGGATTAGATGTTTGCTACGACTTCATTTATAAAACTTTCTTTCCTGCTCTTCTCTTTACTTCCATGCATACTTCTTTGGCGCCAAGAACAAAAGTCCTGACGCCACCACATAAAACTTTTTTATAAATAATCCTTGCTGGCAGAAAAAACAAATCTGGTCTTATCTTTGGTTAAATAAGGTGTCCCAATTCTAAATTCGGTTTGTGGTATAGTAACCTCCACTATTGATTTTGATAATCTATTTTGAATGATGTACGTATCTATCGAACCATATTTTTTATAAACTATTTCGTTCCCATCATATGTAACGTGCGGGTAATTCCCCATTCCCATTGTATCAACTATACCTGTATTATAGTTTAACTGATATATGTAGTATTTGGTTGTACCCGAGATATTATCTCTTGGATAATACTCTAATACTATTGATTCACTGTTAGGAACAACATCAAAACTTTGGAACCAGTAATCGCCCGGATTAAAAACCACTTTGTTATCAGAAGGATTTTCTACACTAATCTTTCTGAGTACAGCTATGGATGTTGTTGTGTTTTGGGTTGATTCGCTGAAAATCAAGTATTTGCTGTCGCTTGTGAATTCCGGAGAGAATAATGATTTTGGTTTTGTTGCTTCATATAAAACACGACTAGTATTTGTCGCTATATCATAAACACCAATCCATGATTTATTATTCGCATCCGAATAGTCCCAAAAACATATCTTCTTTCCATCCTCACTAAATCGTGGTCTAATTCCATTACAAAGTTTTGTCTGATTACTTCCGTCAATATTTACCTTAAATACTTCTTTTTTATTAACCTCAAAAGGCATGAACACGACAAATTTTCCATCTCTTGATACGTCGTGAAACATTATCATGTTGCCTTGACCTACACTTCTGATTTCTCCGGTATCAATATTAAATAGATTAACTTGTGTTCCGGCATTTACCATCGAGTTGATTTGTTCATAATATTCACGAGAGGACTGCTGCGGAATATCTTGTATAAGCTTGATTTCTTTTGTTATAAGACTATAAGTATAGACTTTATCAAAATATTGGTGGGCGGTATTAAGCGTGTTATCATCCTCGCTCTCTACAACACAGCCGTTTAATGAAATGAAGATCACGGCCAGAAATAAACTGCTAACAATATTTTTGTTTAACCACATTTGAATTCTCTTACATTTATTTCGATGTTGTACTTATTGCCGTGTCGGCAGTTACCTCTCAACACAGAGCCTTTAAGCTTTTCTTTGGCGTCAAGGACATAAGTCCTGACGCCACCACAAATAGTAAAAAAGTTGTGCCGGGAGTTTCCTCCCGGCACCGTATCCGGACAAAGTCCAGTTACCGCAACATTATAATTGTTACTTCTTGTTTCTCCTCAACTTCTTCTTTGTAGTAATTGCAACCAACAACATTTTCATAAAATCTTTTTGATTCCTCTACTGCATCCTTGCAACAACTATTTCTTGCCGCATGTCTCGCTAATATTAGCCGGGACAAGGGCCGTACTGGCACTAATTAAAACGCTGTTACCAATTTCAGCGCTGTGTTTTTTACACAAAGGAACTATATACCAATTTGAATCCTCACTACTGTCTTTTTGAACATGTGCGCCAACCAAATCTTTACCCATACATCCATACACAGAACAATAAAGAGGAAACCAGCCTCCGTATCTCTTCCAATGTTCAAACCAGCTGCCGCATTTACATTCCTTAACACTAATTCCATTAATATTTACAACTTTCAAAATATCCTCCCGCTTCCGCCCTTAATATTAAAGGCTTTGTAACTCCTCCATTAGTACGCTACCGCTTATGGCTGTTAAAACAACAGTGGAAACATCCATCAACATTATCATAATGTTTCTTAGCTTCTTCAACCGCCTCTTTACAATTGTTAAACAATCCCAAATATTTTCTATTAGCCTCATCAGGAAGATGGGCGCATCCATGTTTATGGACTTCATGTTCTCCTGTTGGCTGTGCGTTTTGATTCACATAATAGTTCTGCATTATACCTCCAAGTGAATTTTATTACCGTCACTGTCCCGCCGCACCGGGAAAATGAGCTTCACAGATGCGGATTAAATCCGCCATGTTCTGTTTTGAATACATATTACTCTTCCTAAAAGCCTTTCAGTCTCAGAGTGATACAAGTCAATACTTTCTCGGACCTAGTCAATTCCGGAGCGAGGCAGGTCAATCTTTTCTCGAGCCTACTCAATTCCGGAGCGGGGCAGGTCAACTTTTTCTCGAACCTACTCAATTCCGGAGCGAGGCTAGTCAACTTTTTCTCGAACCTACTCAATTCCGGAGCGGGACTGGTCAATCTTTTCTTGAGCCTACTCAATTCCGAAGCGGGGCTGGTCAATCTTTTCTCGAGCCTACTCAATTCCGGAGCGAGGCTGGTCAACTTTTTCTTGAACCTACTCAATTCCGGAGCGGGCTAGTCAACTTTTTCTCGAGCCTAGTTTACTTTTAAACAAGGCTCATCAATTGAAACTTGAGCCCGGCAGTTACTTACTTGCGCCTATACAATTTTCCAAAGAACTGCTAATAAAATAAAATGGCTGCATAAGCGGACGGCAAGCCGCATATCCCGTAAGGAAAATATTCCGCCAACTGCAGCCAAGCATTAATGCCGGTAACAAATAGGAACATCCCAATAATCTTTCACTATTGCTAATTTATTTTAAGGTCTGTAAAACTCTTTAAACCCCAGTCAGAAGATGAAAACCAGTCAGTATTAAATGGGTCTTTCAATAAAAACTATTTAATAAGATAAATCCTAAACTTCTTAAGTCTATTTAGTAAATTTTTTATTCTACTTCAAGTGCAAAAAGGAGTAACCGCTTATTGACATGCCTCGACTCCGCTCGGCATGACGCCACAGCAAAATTGGAATGTTTAGTAATATTACAAGTTATTTCTAGTAAAGAGGAGAAAGATTAAATCTGTTCTTTAGTGTTATAGCACCTTACAGAACAGCGCAATACTTTATAGAAGTTGTAATAAATATGAATGCTAATGAAGGAAGTTAATTTGGAACGTTAGGCAGTATAAGGGGAAGCTGGGGTAAAAAGATTAAATAGAGAATCCACATTGTAATGCAGACGGTAACCGGAATTGTAAAGTTGTCATCAGCCCATGTTCCGGATACATTTTCCGCAATAGCGCCTACTGCAACCGCGGCAAAACCTATTAAATATTCGGCAAGGTTTCCTTCAACTTTGGGTGATAGTAAGACTACGATACAAGAGAAGACAAAAAACGCGAGTGTGCCCTGCAGACTTTTGAATAAGAATTTTGTTTTGCCGTAACGCCTTCCAATTAAGGCGGCGGCAACATCGCCAATAATTAAAACAGCAAACGCAGTAATCACAAACACTTTGGGAAAGACAGCAACTACAAAAGCGGCTGATAATAAAACATAAGTTGCGCCGTTAAGATTTTTCTTTTTAGTATCCCATTCATGTTTGCGCATCATAAAGCCAAAAACTTTTCTAACCATCCCTTCAAGTGTTTTGGAAAAGTATCTTCCGTAATCGATTGTTAGAGAGAAGAGCACCATTGGCACTAAAATATAAAGGGCAAGTTCTTTTGTTATGTAGTAATAAACAAAAGGAATAGAAAGGGAAACCATATGGATTCCCTTTCTGATAATTTCATTTTTGTAATCTATTGTTCCGCGGTCGTCAGTCATTAGCTTCGGCAGGCTTTTCCGTTTCTCTTTTCTTTTTTTCATCAAGCAAAGATTTTACATGTTCGGGAACTCCCTCTTCTTTAGGAAGAGATGAATCGTGCGAACCGTTTTTCTTAGCCGGCGGCAGTTCTTCACCGCGCATAATCTTTTCTATTTCATCACTATCAAGAATTTCTCTTTCCAGAAGTTCTTTGGAAAGTTTGTGAAGCAGTTCTTCATTATCGGCAAGAATTTTTTCCGCGCGTTCCATTCCGCTTATAATGATTCTTTTGATTTCAGCATCAATAACTTGAGCAGTCTGCTCGCTGAAATCTTTATGCTGCGATATTTCTCTTCCTAAGAAGATTTCCTGTTCCTTAGCACCGTAGGCAAGCGGACCAAGTTTTTCACTCATGCCCCACTCGCAAACCATCTTGCGGGCTATTGCGGTAGATTTTTCAATATCGTTTCCGGCACCTGTAGTAAATTGATTGAATACCAGCTTCTCGGCAGCCCTTCCTCCTA
>JBHEKZ010000259.1:0-3543 GCA_041859025.1 Melioribacteraceae bacterium
GCTAAAACTGCCGGAACATTTGATCTTGATCTGTCATATATCCTTTACGATGCCGGCTGGGTTCCAACATACAACATTCGCGTTGATAAGATTAATACTCCGGCTCAGCTAAATTATATTGCTAACGTTTACCAGAACAGCGGATTCGATTGGAACGACGTTGATATTGTTCTTTCTACAAGAAATCCCGAGCGCAATAACACTAAACCGGAACTATACCCGTGGTACTTAAATTTCTTGCAGCCTGTTGCTCTGCGCGAACTCAAAGGTGGCGTGATGAAATCGGCGGCTTTGGTTAGTATGGCACAGGATGCAGCGGCACCTCAGGTAGAATCAATGGCTAACTATTTTGAGGCCGTTGAGACTCAGCTCTCCGTCGAGTTTTCTCCATCGATGAAATATTCTATTCCTTCTGACGGTAAACAGCATTCGGTTGCTATTAAAGATTATAGTGTAAGAGCCAATTACGAATACTATGCTGTTCCAAAACTAGATAACAACGCTTTCTTGGTGGCATTACTTACAGATTGGAATGAATTTAACTTGCTACCGGGTGAAGCTAATATATACTTTGAAAATTCATTCGTTGGAAAGACCAACATCAATCCGGAGACAACGAAAGATACTCTCGCTATAACGCTCGGACGTGATGAAAACATAAGCGTTAGCCGTGAGCAGTTGAAAGATTTTACTGAAGATAAATTTTTGAGCAGTGATATAGAAAGAACATTCGCTTACGAAATTACAGTAAAGAATAACAAAAAAGGCTCGGTAAAAATTATCGTAGAAGAACAGATTCCAATTTCAGAACAAGAAGATATTACGGTTAAGCAGATTGAAACCTCTGGCGGTAAGTATAATCAAGAAACCGGAGAGCTTAAATGGGATGTTAATGTTGATACCGGTAAATCTATTACAAAGAAATTAATTTTTAGTGTTCGACATCCGAAAGACAAACAGATACAAGGTTTGTAAAATTACTTTGGAGACGCTCGAATGGGCGTCTTTTTTTTATGTTTCCTTTTCAAGAAATATTTCTTACTTATAGGTGTAAATTTTGTTGGTGGTCTAATTACATGACTTGGCGGGTAAAATAATGAAAAGACTATTCTTAACTTTTTTGTTTATTCCTCTTTTTTTGCAAGCGCAATGGGTACAAAAAATCAATCTGAACTATTTGACACAAAGCTTTGATGCTTGCGACGAAAATACTGCGATTGCTGCACAAGCTAGAGCAGTTTATTACACTGTAAATGGAGGAGACGAATGGAATCTGAGGAGTCTTAAAGATCTCATTTTAACAACATCATCTATAACAGATATCTCAGTTATCGATAAAAATAATGTTTGGATTTGCACTGACGATGGTAAAATTATAAAAGGCGCACTTAATAGTACGACTGATTGGGTTGTTCAGTACGAAAATGCAAGAAAAGCTTTTTGTAATTACATCAAGATGTTTGATGCTAATAATGGCATTGCAATGTTTGATGGTGATAAAGATGTTTCAGCATTATTCTTGAAAACAACTAACGGAGGTCAAAAATGGATAGATGCAAACAATTTGAATTTGGTTGGCATGTATGCTTCTGGCGGTAAAAAACTATTAGATTTTGCCGACCTTAATTTCGGTTTATTCTCTGCGACAAAAATGTCACCCGTGAGCGACGGAAATAAATTTCTGTTCCGTACCACCGATGGTTCGCAAAGTTGGCAGGTCCTTCCAATAGATAACGAAGCATATTTTGTGAACATCAAAATCTATAATAGAGATACTGCAATTGCCTGTGTTAATAATTATTCTAAATCTACTGGGTCCAAATTTAATATTTACTACTCCCAAGATGGAGGTTTAACGTGGGCTGTTTGTTCCCGACCAGAAGATACTCCCGCAGCTAGCGATTTAGAGTTTGTACCGGGTAAGCCGAAAAGTTTTTGGGTTTCGATTAAAAATAAACTTTATTTCACCAGCGATGCGGGGAAGACCTTTTCTCTGCAATTAACAACAGAATCAGTTTGGATTCCCGAAATTGTTTTTATCAATGAGGAAGTTGGCTGGTTAGTGTGCGACAACGGGAAGATTTTCAAAACTACTAATGGTGATATTGTAGGAATAAATGAAGATACGTCTATTATTCCAACTAAAGTTGAGTTATACCAAAACTATCCTAATCCGTTTAATCCGGAAACAACAATCAGCTACTCAATTCCAAAGAGCGAGCACGTTACTATAAAAGTTTACGATATGCTGGGAAGAGAAGTTGCAACACTCGTAGATGAATATAAACAAGCGGGAACATATAATTCTCAATTCTCTATTAGCGATTATGAATTAACATCCGGTGTTTATTTCTATCGTTTGCAAAGCGGCAGTTACAGTGAAACAAAGAAATTTGTGTTCATGAAGTAGATTGTTTCTCTCTGGGGTTATTTCTTGTAGCTTCTAAAGGCATAAGTAAACTGCTTGAAAAAGTTTTCGGGGAAGAATGTTTTCAAACCATAATCGGTAGCTTTTTCTTCCGGCAAATAAGCTGTTCCAAACATCCAATCCCAAAAGGCAAATTTTGTTGCAAAGTTACGGTTTCTTCCTTTGCCGGTTGTGTGATGGATTCGATGCATTTCCGGTCCGTTAATAATCTTTTGAAGCCAGCCTGTATTAACACCTATATTTGCGTGAATATACATTCCCCACACGGCGCTAATAATTCCTTTATACGCGGCAACTTCCGGCGGTGCACCTAGCAGCACAATAGGCAAAAATTCTATTGTTTGATTGATCAAAATTTCGAATGCGTGAGAACGTGATCCGGAGAGCCAATCAACTTCTTTGGGTGAATGGTGCGCTTCATGAAGTCGCCACAAATATTTATTACTGTGCATGAAGCGATGCATTAAGTAAATGTATAAATCGTGGGTGAATGTAAAGAAAACAAGCTGAAGCCAAATTGGTACGTTTGCGAAGAGGTGCAGCCGCGATATACCGGAACTTTCATCAACCCATTTTATAATGAAAGTGAAGATGATAATTCCAAGAATATAACTTTGAGCAATTGTATAGAGCGCGAAGTCATTAAAAAAACCTTTGCGCAGAATTTTTTGTCCTTTATTGTATGGAAAGAATCTTTCCAGTAAGATGAACATAGCCGCGGCAAGGATAATTACGATGTAAGAAATGATTTCGTATAAATGTAAACCGAGAATTAATTTTTGATCCATAATTTGCGAGGACTATTTATGTTCATTTTCCGATTTAACTCTTCTTAATTTCTGAAGATTGCCCGATTCACTTGCATAAACTTTCTTGATGCCGTCGCCGAGAGCTTTTTCAATATCACGAATATCTTTTACTAAGCGTTGAAGTCCAACAATTTCAACTGAAGCCGCTTGGTCGGTTCCCCACATAGCTCTGTCCAATGTAATGTGGCGTTCAACAAAAGAAGCGCCAAGAGCAACTGCCGCCAATGTTGGAGCGAGACCGGTTTCGTGCCCGCTATAGCCAATTGGAATGTTTGGAAATAGTTCTCGGTAAGTCTGGATTACACG
>JBHEKZ010000273.1:0-4844 GCA_041859025.1 Melioribacteraceae bacterium
GTGAGCATAGAGACCAAAACCAAAATCTAAATCATATAGAATCCAGCGCCATTTACCTGTTGCACTTCGTTCGCGCCAGAATTTGATGTTAGTACCAGGCCAATCTAGATTATCATAGTATGCTTGCGCAGCAAAATACAATAAGCATTCATTCATATCGATCATACTATTCACATAATTGAACGCTGCATCAGTAGCCATATCAGCCTTGCTTATATAATTAATCAGTTGGAGATAATGCAGGGAATCTCCATGTATCACATTCATATTATTTTCAAGTAGATCAATGCTATCCGGGTTTACGCCAAAGCGGTTTGCGATATAATGTTCACTAACTTTTTCGCGAATATTATATATGCCCCAATATTCACCGTTAAGAAAAGAAGTTGCAGGACGATATTCTTGATAATCAATATCTAAGTCTTTAACAAGTGTTTGCATCATTGCATCACGTATATGAGTATACTGAAAATCGTTACCGGAATTTCTTAAAACAAAAGACTTAAACGTAGTCACTCTAAAACCAGGAAACAGCGCATATTCCAAAGCATCAATGCCATCCTTAAATTTTACAGCGAAAGATTTCTGAGCCCACTCTGCACTTTGAGTGCCGTGTATATTTATAATGCAATCTTTTGAGAAACTTAATTTTTTTGTGTCATCATAAAAATCTATATGAGCAGACCGTTCCCAATCCATTTTGTAATTAGTATAGATCCCGTAGTTCTTATCAAATAAATTGTATGGATCTGAGGATAAAGAGATTACAGGAATATCTGTTGCTACATTTATGAAGTAAGTTTGGTTAAAAATCGCAGATGGCGCAAACCCCTTTTTTATGCTTATTGCTTTTAACACTGATGTTTTAGTAATGCTCAATGGCAAAGTATAGATTGTGGAAGTTGAATCCGGATCATTACCATCCAGGGTATAGTATATTTTGCTACTTCCTGCAGATAAGGTTAAAGTAACAACTGAGGTATAGAATCCTCCGGGAGATGATGCTGTAATATTATCTGCTGATCCGGTACTATTGCCTTTATTAGCAAGGCCTGGTGAGGCGGTTTGGAAAATCCATTTTGAAGCACCATCACTTTCACGACCATAAGATATGTCGGAAACTGAAGCCGGAACGTTAACTCTATCAAGTACACTTCCTTTGTTATCGCATAAAATTACGCTTTCGCCCGATGCGCTAATATTAAAGTTTGTGTGAAGATAAGTTGTCTTTCTGTTTTTACTTGATGCAAATACTATTAAGTGCTCACCAGGTTTAATTATACTATTTCCGAAAACCCATTTGTTGATTTTTAGTGAATCGTCGCTTAATGCATAACCGGCTAAACTTATTTGTTCATTACCTTTATTATACAACTCAAGCCAGTCCGGAGCATCACCATCTTCGTCGAATAGAGTCTTTTGATTGGAAGCCATGACTTCATTGATAATAAGAGTCTGGGCTGAAAGTGCAGTTGTAAGGACTAGTATAAAAAAAATCAAGTACTTATTCATTTGGTCGTAGCTTAAAAGTTTGTGATGAAGAAAATTAAGTTGACAGTGATAATGTAGATTTATAAAAAATTATGGTGCTCAAGTGAAATTTCCAGCTTTTAGAGATTAAAACATACTGGAAGAGATCATGCTAAACTTAAAAACATAAGGAATATGCATTTGTTCAAAATCTCTTCTATCAGTTCAAAAATTCAGTCACTTATATTTTTTGCTTTTGTATTAATTGTTGTTTTAATTAATTGTGTAAAAAATACACTATTTTGATGTGTGTTTCAAATTATATTTATAAGCGATTTGAAAAGAAAAATTGTAGGTAAAAGAATCCAAGTGATGGATGACTAGTTCTTTCAAAAAAATATTCATTATTTAATCTTGTTCCCAAACTTAGAGTGAGTATGATTTCAATAATTGCATGCCTAATTAGATTGAAAATACTAGTAATGAGGAAAAGTAAATGAAAGCCAAAATATTATTGTTTGCAATTATGCTTTGCGGGTCGATGCTTGTTAGTACGATAGCACAGAATATGCCTTTAGTATACGACGTTGAAAATACAGGAAAGGATTGTTCTAAACCGCCGTTGCCGACTTTTGATCAACTTCCTATTGTGCCATCATTACCAGATCCTTTTGCTTGGTCAGATGGTAGGGGACGTATTTCCAGTTTTTCAGATTGGCGTTACCGTCGTGCAGAAATCAAAGCTGAGATAGAAAATTATGAGATCGGTAAGAAACCGGATAGGCCAGATACTATCAGTGCTAGTTACATTGGTGGAAAATTAACTGTTAACGTAACTAAGAATGGGAAAACGCTCACTCTGACATCAACCTTTACCATACCATCCGGTAGTGGTCGTTTTCCAGCAGTAATTGGTATGAATAGTGCAAGTGGTAGCATTCCCTCCAGCATTTTTAGCAACCGCAATATTGTGCAAATTACTTTTAGTCATAATCAAGTTACAACTTATGGAAGCCCCAAAAATACTGATCCATACTATCAGCTTTATCCAAGCTTTAATATAGACAACACCGGACAATATAGTGCATGGGCCTGGGGAGTAAGCCGTATTATTGACGGGTTAGAATTACTTCAGAATACTTTACCAATTGATTTAAAACACTTAGCTGTAACCGGCTGCTCATACGCCGGTAAAATGGCTCTGTTCTCCGGTGCGCTGGATGAGCGAATTGCTCTAACAATTGCTCAAGAGTCTGGCGGCGGAGGTGCATCATCATGGCGGTACTCTCATTCTGAACCTTCTGGAACAGTAGAAAAAATAGATAATACTGATTACAATTGGTTTATGAATGGATTGAAACAATATTCTGCAGACAATGTTTGGAAACTACCCGAAGATCACCATGAGTTAATGGCAATGTGTGCACCCCGTGCTCTACTTGTAACAGCAAATCCGGATTACACTTGGTTGTCCAATCCATCTTGCTATGTCTGCAGTAAGGCGTGTCTTGAGATTTATAATGCACTAGGTATTGCTGATAGATTCGGTTACTCAATAATAGGCGGACATTCGCATTGTACCGTCCCAAATAGTCAAATTCCGGAAATCGAGGCTTTTGTTGACAAATTCCTTTTAGGTAAAGATGCTACAAATACCAATATAGCTACAGCTCCTTACAGCACAATCCTTTCTCCTTGGATAACCTGGACTGTTCCAACTCTTTCTAATAAACCATCATATTTTGAAACGGCTACACTGATTTATCCTACTAATCTCCAAAAAGGGTTGGATAAAGACCTTACTATAAAATGGAAAAAAGTGAACGATGCTGGAAAGTATATAATCCAAGTAACAACCGATCCGGCTTTTACATCGATTTCTAAAAGCGACTCTACAACTGATACAACAAAATCAATAAGCGGATTGCTAGAAGGCAAGAAATATTATTGGCGTGTGCAAGTAAAAAATTCAAATGGTTCAAAAGGCCCATGGAGCGAAGTATGGAATTTCTCAACCTTTATTTCTTTACCTACTAAGCCCCAAATAATCTCAGCTACTCCAGTTTCAAACCGATCTGGTTATGTTACCTTAAAGTGGAATAAAGTTAAGTATGCGGAGAAATATATTTTTCAACTTTCTGACGAGCAAAGCTTTGCAACATATATGAAGAAAGATTCGACATCAAACGCCGATACTGTAAAAACATTGGCTGATCTTTACGAAGGACAAAAATACTTTTGGCGAATTCAAGGCAAGAACATTACAGGTGTTGGCCCTTGGAGTGATGTTTCGAATTTTATTACATCGCTTACAGCACCGACTGATCTTGTATTGCGAAAAAGTGCCGCTAAAGAAATTACGCTAACTTGGAATAACAAAACAACAATTCAAGATGGTAATGTGATTGAACGTAAGCTTAGTTCCCAAATGACTTATCTAGTCCATGATACATGAAGAGGAAGCGGAAATGAATATGTTGATAACAAGATTGGACAAACTGAAACCTATAATTATAGAATTAAGGCTTATACTAAATTTGTTGATTCTGACTATAGCAACGAAGCTTCATTATTTATTGTCGGAGTTAATGAAGAGGTATTGCCAACAGAATATTCGATAAGTCAGAATTATCCTAACCCATTTAATCCGACAACAAAATTGAAATTCGCTTTACCACTAAGATCGTTTACGAAACTAATTATACATGATTCTTTGGGTAGAGAAATTCAGACTCTAATTAATAAAGAGCTTGAAGTTGGTTATCACGAAATAAATTTTGACGCAAGCAATATTCCAAGTGGAGTTTATTTTTACTCATTTACTTCAGGAGATTTTAGCTGTACAAAAAAAATGCTTTTGGTTAAGTAGCAAAAAAACTAAACAGCAAGTGAATTCTTTATAATTCGCAATAATTAAATTGAGATAATATATTGAGAAAATACAAAAGAGAAATATTACAGATGCAATTCAAGTTACCATTGGCTAAAGTTACTAACACTGGATTTTATAGGTTAACCTCTCATATGTTTTCTAGTTTGGTTGTTTTATTCGTAATGCTACTTGCTTTTTATTCAATATTGCATTGTGAAGGCAAACTGAATCAAAAATCGACAAATGAGCAAAAATGGGTTGGGACATGGAGTACAGCACCGCAATTAGTTGAGACAGGGAATAATCCTCCTAGTCCTGGACTGAGCAATAATACACTGCGGCAAATAGTTCGTGTCTCGATTGGCGGAGATAGCTTGCGATTACGATTTTCAAATGAATTTAGTTCTATCCCTATAGTGATAAATTCAGTTCATATTGCAGCATCTAAAGGAAGTGGAACAATTGATCAGAATACGGATAAAGAAATACAATTTAATGGAAA
>JBHEKZ010000441.1:0-8316 GCA_041859025.1 Melioribacteraceae bacterium
CGGCTATTGATATCACTTCTTTACTTATGATGTACGCTTGCGGTAAATACGGGATGAATCCTATATACTAAAATTCGAAAGGGCAACAAATGAAACGCCATCCGCAAATATTAAGCAAACAAAAAACCGCGTTGCTTGTAATAGATATCCAAGAAAGAATCCTTCCTGTAATTAATGATTGGGAAACGGTTGTCGCAAATACTTTGAAACTGATCAATGGTTTTAAAGTAATGAATGTTCCAATTTATTATACAGAGCAATATCCAAAGGGACTTGGCGGAACTGAAACAAGAATTAAGGAAGCGCTTGGTGCAGCTGTTCTGTTTGATAAATTATCGTTTAGCTGTTTTGGTGCCGGTAATTTATTTGAAGAGTTGAAAAATAGAGGTGTTCAGCAGATTGTAGCATGCGGAATTGAGTCTCATGTTTGTGTACAGCAGACGGTTTTGGATTTGCTGGCAAACGGCTTTCAAGTTGACTTAGCCGCAGACGCTGTTTCATCACGCAGAAAATTTGACTATGAAACTGCGCTTAACAGAATGCAAGCCAACGGTGCCGAAGTGACTACAACTGAATCGATTTTATTTGAGCTGCTGAACGTTTGCGGAACTGATGAGTTCAAAGCCGTTTCTAAATTGGTGAAGTAAATGTTTGATAATCCTTATGCCTTTATTAGATGGATTGCAATTCTTAGCGGATTAGCGCTACTTATTTACAGGTTTGAGTTAATAAGCGTTCTTATGGAGCTGATTAATGGAAAGAAAAACAGCAACGATGATATTCAAAACAAAGTTGATGAACTATTGAATAAAAAAAGAAAGAAGTAGATATGGGGAAAAATCGCCTTGAGGCCTTTAGCGATGGGGTCTTAGCAATCATTATTACCATTATGGTGTTAGAGTTGAAATTGCCAAAAGGTAATTCAATTGAATCGCTTAAACCGCTTTTCCACATTTTCTTTAATTACGCGCTTAGTTTTTTGTATGTCGGCATTTATTGGAATAATCATCACCATCTGCTTCATACATGCAAAGTTATTACGGGGAGAATTCTTTGGAGTAATTTACATCTTCTTTTTTTGGCTCTCTTTATTGCCGTTTGCAACCGGTTGGATGGGAGAAAGTTTTTTCGCCCCTTTCCCGACGGCCTTCTATGGTTTTATTTTGTTGATGGCAGCCGTAGCCTATACCATTCTTCAACGCGCAATTATTGCTTCGCAGGGGCAAAATTCGATGCTAAAAAAAGCTGTGGGAAAAGATATAAAAGGAAAAGTCTCTGTTACTTTTTATCTGTCAGCATTTATTGTCGCAATTTGGGTTCCTTTACTCGCACAATTATTCTATGTTATTGTTGCTCTAATTTGGCTTATTCCTGATAAAAGAATTGAAAGGGTTTTACAATCAGTTGAGGATTGACCACGCTGCTTTTTAATCTTCCGTTCAATATTTCTTTGGATACTCAAATAGAATTGATTTGCCGCAATATCTTTCTGCTTTACACCACTCATCAATATTCAATTCAAATCCGGCTACAGCACACGTAGGGAAATCGGGAACATGTTGATCTGATATCATATTAGCAAAGTTGGAAATGCCGGGATTATGCCCGAACAGAAAAACCGTGTTGAAGTTATCATCAAGTTCATGAATCACATCCGCAAGATTTTTGGTTGAAGCTTCATAAATTCTGGCATCACTTTTTATTGAATCAGATATATAATTCAAATGTGCGGCAAAGATTTCTGCTGTAGTAAATGCGCGTGTGGCCGGACTGCTGATTATCAAATCGGGCAGAATATTTTTTGATTTAAGTAATCTCGCCATCATAGGGGCATCTTTTTCGCCGCGTTCATTTAACGTTCGCTCAAAATCAGTTTGATTAGGATTATCCCAGCTGGATTTTGCGTGGCGGATAAGGTAGAGGTATTTCATTTCTTTCCGGAAAAGGATTAATATGTAAGTGAGTCGAGTTGTTTCTGAAGCAGCATCAAATTTTCATTCTGAATTTCACTAAAAGTTTTTTGTGCATAGTCGGTAAAATAGTTGTGCTGGGTTACAAACTCTATGGATTTTATAAGCCATTCACTTTCTGTAAGTTTTCTGCCAAAGTAATGTTCAAATTCCGTTCTGAATAAGTTGTTCCGCTCAATAAAACTTCTTCTTCCAAGATGGTTTAAATCAGCGTCGCACATAATCTTTTCTAATGCATTCTTCGGATGCTGCGGGACTTTAGTCGCGAGAATACAGCCGATGATCACATCAATCTTATTCTGATCATAGTTCTGATTAATCAAAAAATTTGATGCGAACATTGCGCTTATTTCTTCGTGTCCGGCAGTTTTCTCTACATAGCCGAGATCATGGAACCATGCGGCAATTGTGAGTATTTCAATTTCTTGTTCAGTTCTTTTTTCGCCCCGGCATATTTCTATTGCAGAATTTACTACTTCCTTGGTATGATCAAGACTGTGGTAAAGGTTGTGTTTGGGTGATCTTTCCAGCAACATATTGCTGGCGTATTCTTCAGCAAGTTTAGTTATCACTTGTTTCTTTCAATGGTTCATGATACTACTGAGAAAGATCAAGAATTATTTATTAAGATTCTACTATTAAATTAATATTGTGATAATTATCTAATGGCAGCAGTCCACTTCTTGATTTTGAGTATTTGCTGTTGGGTATTCAAATTTAGGACTTAGATAAGGAACCCCAAGATTAAGCCCGCGCAAAATGAAAAGAATTGCAAAAACTGCTGCAAATAGTGGAATTAGTTTGTTGATTTTAGAGCGCAAATTAAAAGTGATCACTTTACCAAGCATTGCAGTAGCAAACATAATTGGTGTAGTTCCTAGTCCGAAAAGAGCCATGTAAAGCGCCCCTTCAATCCAACCGTTTGTGGAAGTTGCGCCTGCTATTCCAACATAAACAAATCCGCAAGGAAGCAATCCGTTCAGTAATCCAATCGTGAGCATAGACCGGTTTGTTTTTTTATTAAGAAGTTTGGAGAAATTCGATTTTAGGAATTTCGTGATCGAAGAATAAAATTTTAATTGAGAAACACTGGTTTTTATTTTTCTTGGAATGATAACATACAAAAGAATTAAAACGCCTATTGCAATTGAAAGATCTTGCTGCAGGCCGAATAAAACAATTCGGCTGCCGAACAGCCCGAATAAAGCACCAAAGATTGAATATGTAATTATTCTTCCTAAATTATAGAGCAGTCTTCCGAGTATAACTTGAAATTTGTTTTCGCCGAAAACCGGAAGTGCTAAAGCTATCGGACCGCACATCCCTACGCAATGCAAACTTCCTACCAATCCAACAACAAAACCGGTCCAGACTTCCATTAATTCACCATTATTAACTTTTCATTGTAATATGTGTTTCCATTTGCGCTCCAGTCAACTTTAATCTTCCAGAGGCCGCGGTCTAAATTTGCGGTGGAAATGAATTGCGAATGAGAAGTATCGGGAGAGACGTCAACGGCAAAATCCTTTAGCTTATTAGCCGGGCGATATAGAAAAATTTTACCCTTAAATTCATTTGCGCTAAAAATTTTGGGGAAAGAAAAAGCAATGTTCGATTTAGTTACAGAAACTTCAATCTGTTCGGCCAGATTTTTTGTCCTATTAATTTTATCTATCTGCTCTTGGTATTGAATGCCTTTCGTGTAATAGTTATCCGTCTCCAGACTGACGTCTTGATTCATAAAAATATATACCATAACCAAAGTTATTATTACAAATACTATGTATGTTGCAGCGATGCCGAATCCCCAGTTAAACTTCACCTTCATTACTTGACCCTTCCTAAAAATGATGTGTTGATCACATCCAGAATTTTGTTGTTTGATTTAACCGCTATTCTAATAGGTGTTTTCAAGTATTTAATTTCACTCTTAGGCAGAATTACTAAAAATTTTGCTTCAGTAACACCTTGCGGCTCAACATCTAAGTCTTTGCCAATTATTTTTATTTCTCCCTTAACATTTTCCAATTCAAGAGTAACACCAAACTCATTGAATGTCTTATTGATAATTTTTAGATCATAGAAATTGCTCAACTTATTGTCCGGCTGTTCTTGGAATAACATTCCCGGTGTTCTCAAAATACTCAATTCAACTTGAGTCCTATTAATAAGCAGAAAAGAAATTAGAGTAACTAATATGATTAAAACAATAGTGTAGCCTATAGCTCGCGGAGTAAACAACGGCTGAACTTTAGTTTCGATCTGTGTTTTGGATGCGTATCTAATCAGTCCTTTCGGCTTGTTTATCTTAGTCATAACAGAATCGCAGATATCAATACAAGCAGTGCAGTTAACACACTCCAGCTGTGTTCCGTTTCTAATGTCAATTCCAGTTGGGCAAACATCTACGCATTGATGGCAGTCGATACAATCACCATTAGTTCTTACTTCGTCTTTTTTAATTTTTCCTCTAGGTTCCCCTCTTTTATAATCATAATGAATTACAACAGAATTTTGATCCAGCATCACGCCTTGCAATCTTCCATAAGGGCAAAGCAATGTGCAGGCTTGTTCGCGGAAGTAGCTGAATATGAAATGAAAAATTCCGGAGAAAATTAGTATCGCTAAGAAAGTCCCGAAGTGTTTACCCGGTCCATCATAAATGAATTGGTAAAGTTTATCAACACCAACTATATATGAAAGGAAAGTATTTGCTATAAGAAATGAAATCAAAATGAAAAGAAACTGTTTCGAAGTTTTTTTAAAAATCTTTTCACCATTCCAAGGAGCCGCTTTTAAAGCCCGCTGCTTTTGCCAATCACCTTCAATCCAATACTCAATTTTTCTGAATACCATTTCCAAAAATATTGTCTGCGGGCAAATCCAGCCGCAAAATAATCTGCCGTAAACAACGGTAAAGAGAAATATCGAAACCACAATTGCTATCATAGATAATGCAAATAAGTGAAGATCATGCGGTCCGAAAGGGACACCGAATATTACAAAGTGTCGGTCTATAACATTAAGCAGAAGTAACGGATGTCCTCCGATCTTTACGAAAGGTGCGCCAAAAAGAAAAGCTAGAAGAAAAAGGCTTAGAATGCTTCGCGCAGTATAAAACTTGCCGGAAGGCTTCTTTGGAAATATCCATTTCCGTTTGCCTTCTTGGGTTACAGTAGCAAGTGTATCGCGAAAAGCTTCTTCTTGGCGGGGTGTGTTTTGATTTTCCATATCTCTAGCAGGTTTTATTTAATTGTCTTCTATAACTGAAGGGAAGACAAAAGAGAAAAGGAGACGCACGTTACTACGTCTCCATCTTAAATTATTAACTCTTTGGTGCAGATGAAGTTGAATCAGCTTTTGGTTCTTCCCATTTAGTGCCTTGAGGCTCTTTTGGATTTGCCGGTTTTGTTCCTTGCAATGAAAGAACATAGCTTGCAACAGCTTGCATCTTCTTTGAATCTAATTGTGTCTGCCAGCTGATCATACCTTTAGCCGGTACACCGTTTTTTATCGTCTTGAATACATTTTTAATTCCGCCGCCGTTTATCCAAAATTCGTCGGTTAAGTTTGGACCAACAAGTCCTCCGCCATCGGCCATATGACAAGTTACACAGTTCTTAACAAAAATTTCTTTTCCTTCGGAAAGTGTTGCTGCGTCATTTGCAAATACTACTGTTTCTTCATTAATAAACGCACCCGATTTAATCAAAATTTCTCTTTCCATACTGGCTTGATTTATTTCCGCCAAGTATTCTTTTGTTTGCACCTGTCCGTCATCAAATATGTGGAAAACAAACATGTAAATAACAGCCCAAATTATTGTTCCATAAAAGAGGAAATTGAACCATGGTGGGATGCGGTTATCCAGCTCGCGGATTCCGTCAAAATCGTGATGGAACATTATATCTTTTTCCTTTTCCATCGGCTGCAAGCGTGTCATGTAATTGGTAATAAGCCGGATTGGTCTTAAGAAATCATCCCCTTCATTATCATTTTTCTCGCTGTAAACAATAGCCAGCCACAGTACTGCAATAATAACAATGATGGTTAATACCAGCATCGTTCTCATAACAGCATCTAAATCAACAGTGCCTTCTGTAGCAGCGGCAGTTTGAGAATAGCCGAGAAATGAAATGGCAGCCAGGAATACTGTGAACCAGATTTTATTATTTGACTTCATTTTTCATCTCAAAATTATTTTTGTTTTCTGAGTTAGAATCCAATGGAAGATTTTCCATATGGTTTATATAGCCTTTCTTTAATCGAATGGCCCAAATTGTTGAAGCAATAAACAAGGCGAAAAACACTACTAAAGAAATTAGTGGAATTAAAGAACCGCCTTGAAATGATTTGAAAAATTCCGAAACCATTATTTGCCTGCCGCCTTATTTCCTTTGATGTCGGTACCCAGGCGCTGCAAGTATGCAATCAAAGCAATTATTTCTTTATCCGGTTCAGCGGGTGCACCGTTATTTAATAAATCTTTGGTTATAAGATCGGCTTGTTTCAGCAGATCTTGCTCGGCAACTTCTTCATATCCTTCAGCATAAGGAACACCAAGTGATCTCATACCATTGATTTTAGCTTTTGTAGTTGATATGTCAAGAGATTGAGTATATAACCATGGATATGGAGGCATTATTGAACCCGGCGACATTGAGCGAGGATCTTCCATGTGCATATAGTGCCATAGATTACCATATTTACCTCCTTCACGCTGAAGATCTGGTCCGGTACGTTTAGAACCCCATAAGAATGGATGTTCATAAACTCCTTCACCGGCTTTAGTGTATTCGCCGTATCGTTCTGTCTCCGATCTAAACGGACGGACTAACTGCGAATGACAAGACACGCATCCTTCACGAATGTAAATGTCTCTTCCTTGTAGTTCGAGAGGAGTATAAGGTTTAACGCTGGCAATAGTTGGAATGTTAGAATCAATAGCCAACATTGGAATAATTTGAACCGCGCCGCCAATTAGAATTACTACTAATGAAAGAAGTGCAAACTTAACCGGGCGTTTTTCCAGCCAACGATGGAACAACCCACGTTTAATTTTATCGGATGGTTTTTCAATTGGAGCTGCTTCATCAGCTTCATTCTTAATAAAGGAACCTTGCTTTGCTGTAACTAGCAAGTTGTAAATCATTAAGAAGACGCCTAAGAAATAAAGTAATCCTCCGAACGAACGAATAACATGCATAGGTAAAATTTGTAGAGTTGTTTCTAAAAAGTTAGGATATTGCAAAACTCCAAGCGGTGTAAATTGCTTCCACATTAATGCTTGAGCTACACCAGACCAATACATTGGAATTGCGTAGAAAACTATTCCTAAAGTCGATACCCAGAAATGGAGTGTGGCCAATTTTTTAGAGAAGAGTTCTGTTCCCCACATTTTAGGAATAAGCCAGTAGAGAATTCCGAAAGACATCATTCCGTTCCAACCTAATGCGCCAATATGAACGTGAGCTACTGTCCAATCTGTAAAGTGAGAGATTGCGTTAACATTTTTTAATGACAGCATCGGTCCTTCAAAAGTAGACATTCCGTACGCTGTTACAGCAACGACCATAAATTTAAGAACAGGATTATCGCGAACACGATCCCAAGCACCGCGTAGAGTAAGTAATCCGTTTAGCATACCGCCCCAAGATGGTGCGATAAGCATTATAGAGAAAACCGTTCCAAGTGATTGAGCCCAATCCGGAAGCGAAGAATATAGTAAGTGATGCGGACCAGCCCAGATATACAAGAATATCAAAGCCCAAAAGTGTAAAATAGAAAGACGGTAAGAATACACCGGTCTGTTTGCAGCTTTAGGCAAAAAGTAATACATCAAACCTAAGTAAGGAGTTGTTAAGAAGAATGCAACGACATTATGTCCGTACCACCATTGAACAAGCGCGTCTTGAACACCGGCGTAAACCGAATAGCTTTTGAAAAGCCCAACCGGAAGTTCGATTGAATTAACAACGTGAAGAACTGTAATGGTTACAAATGTTGCAATATAAAACCAGGCTGCAACATAAATATGTTCTTCGCGGCGTTTTATGATTGTGCCTAACATGTTGGCGCCAAATGCCAGCCAAACAACTGCAATTGCTAAGTCGATTGGCCATTCAAGTTCTGCATATTCTTTGCTCGTTGTAATACCAAGCGGTAGAGTAACAGCCGCGGCAACAATAATTAATTGCCAGCCCCAGAAATGAAATTGGCTTAAAAAATCGCTAAACATTCTTGCTTTCATCACTCTCTGAAGCGAATAATAAACTCCGCCGAAGATAATGTTGCCGACAAATGCAAAAATTACAGCGTTAGTATGGAGTGGTCTTATTCTACCGAA
>JBHEKZ010000461.1:0-3897 GCA_041859025.1 Melioribacteraceae bacterium
AGCTGAAGTTGTTGCTTTTGCGGGACAACCAGGCGCGGTTACAATTGCTACAAACATGGCGGGTCGTGGTACCGATATTAAATTAGGCGCTGGTGTTAAAGACGCCGGCAGTTTATATATTCTCGGTACCGAACGCCACGAAGCAAGACGTATTGATAGACAGCTTAGAGGTAGAGCCGGCCGTCAAGGAGATCCAGGTACAACTAAGTTTTACATTTCATTAGAAGATGATTTGATGCGCTTGTTCGGAAGCGACAGAATTACAAACGTTATGAGTAAAGTTGGAATGGAAGAAGGGGAAGCAATCGAGCATTCTCTCATAACTAAATCCGTAGAACGCGCACAAAAGAAAGTTGAAGAGAACAACTTTGCAATACGTAAACGTCTGCTTGAATATGACAACGTAATGAACCAGCAGCGCGAAGTTATTTACGTTAGAAGAAGACAAGCTCTTGAAGGTGAACGATTAAGAGCCGAAGTTTTAGATTATTTGGAAGAATACATTGATGACCTTGTTGAAAAACATTACGAAGCGGCGGAAATTGATCAGCTGCGTGAAGCCCTCCTTCAACATTTGCTGGTAGACTTCAAAATAGAGCCGAACGTTTGGCATGATTTAGGTAAAGATGGTGTTAAAGAGAAATTAATTGAAGCTGCTACGGATTTTTATAAACGCAAAGAAGAAATGCTGGGCAGCGATTTAATGTCCCGCTTAGAACAATATGCAGTTCTTAACGTTATAGATAATAAATGGCGCGAACATCTTCGAGAAATGGACGATCTTAAAGAGGGAATTGGATTACGCGCATATGGACAAAAAGACCCTCTGCTTGAATACAAAGGTGAAGCTTATAATTTATTTGTTACTTTACTGGGTGAATTACGAAATGAAGTTGTTTCTTTTTGCTTCAAGTTTTGGCCGCAAGCTCCGGCAGAAGTCCAGAATAGAAAAGCAGTACCCACAACAAGAATGAGAACAATAAAAGATTCTGCAGATAATTTGGGATTACGAAATCAGCCGGCCGAAGGTTCGGAAGCAGGAAAACACAAGCCAATCCGCGTTGAAGAAAAAACAGGAAGAAATGAGCCTTGCCCTTGCGGAAGCGGAAAGAAATTCAAAAATTGCCATGGTCTTACAGCATAAGAGGCTCTAATGAAAAAAATAGAAGCAATTATTCGTCCCTTCAAACTTGATGACGTTAAAGAAGCTTTGCTGGAAGAGGGAATCCGCGGAATGACAATTACTGAAGTCCGCGGTTACGGCAGACAGAAAGGACATAAAGAAACATACCGCGGAAGCGAATATCAAATTGAGTTCGTTCCCAAATTGAAAATTGAAATTGTTGTAGAAGATAAATTGGCAGAGAAAGCGCTAGACGCAATTCTGCGTACAGCTAAAACTGGGCAAGTCGGCGACGGCAAAATATTTATTTCGGAAATTTCAGACGCGATTCGTATTCGAACCGATGAATCGGGCGAAGCAGCGTTATAATTTTATCACAAAATAAAGGCAAGCGCATACACATTTCTACTATCTACTAATAAACAGAGTTGAAAATGTTTTACTCAATAAGCAAAAAACTCTTTGCGCTTCTTCCTTTTGTCTTCTTATCCATAGCATTCTCCGGTTGCGGCGTTTACAGAAATTTTACTACCTACTTTAATACTTATTACAACGCCAAAACCATCTTCGATCAAGTTGAAGAAGATATTCAAAAAAAGAAAGTTGATGTGTTTGCATTTCGAGATGATTTGCAGGGAAATCAACAATTGGGCGGCCAGCCATCGCAATATCGGTCGGGACAAAACACCGGCTATAATCCAAATCTTGGAATGCAGAGCGGAAGTCAATTTGGTTCGCAAACCGGGGGCCAGTATGGAAATCAATCTGGCAGTCAAGCCGGCGCAAGTATGTACAGCGGAAATGCGAATCAAGACCTTACAAAGGTAATCGAGAAATGTTCTAAAATTCTTCAGTACGAAAAGGAATCCAGTTATTTTCCGGATGCTTTGTTTATGATTGGAAAGGCCTTGTATTATCAGCAAGAATACAGCAAAGCGCAGAGAAAGTTTACTGAACTTGCCGGACTTGGAGAAACTGATTACACAAATGAAAACAAACTATGGCTTGCCAAAACAAATTTACAATTGCGCAATTTCGAAGAAGGACTGAATCAGCTAGAGGAAGTAAAAAAGAGTGCACTTGAGGATGATGACGAAAAATTATTCAGCGAAGCAGTTATAACTAAAATTTCTTTTCTAATCTTCAGAGAAGAATTGCCGAAAGCAGTAATTGAATGCAAAGAGTTTATTGCCTCGTCGGACGACGATGTGATGAAAGGTCTAGTCGCATATCAGCTTGGTAAAATATACCAGAGTTTAAGCGACGAGCAAAACGCTCTTGATACTTACTCATCTGTGCTGACATACGGCCCAACCTTAGAAGTTGAACTGCGCAGCAGATTGGAACATGCCAGACTGCTGAAGCAATTATCAAAAATTGAGCAGAGTGAAGATGAACTATCAACTATGCGTGACCAAGGAAAATTCAAAAATAATCTTGATGAAATTAATATCGACCTTGCTCAAATATATTTTGAAACTAGTCGCGCAGAAGAAGCTATTGACCTGTTGAAGGATGTTGATACAACTTATAAAATGCTTCCATCTTCAGGAATTGCAAGTATGAAACTTGGCGAAGTCTATGAATTTGCGATTCGCAACTATGACAGCTCTTATAAGTATTATACAAAAGCAGTTTCATCCCTTGCTACAAAGGAAGTAAAAGATAGAGCACACGAACGGGCCGGCAATTTCGAACGTTATTTCAAATTAAAAAACGAGATGTATGATCTGAACCAGAAGTTGACATACATTAAAGACCGCCGATTGTTTGAAAGAGATTCTATTGATTATGCTTTGGCATTTAAAGAATTTGATGAAGAAAATAAGCGGATTGAAGAGGCGAACAAAGCTAGCAGTTCGCAGCTGGCTAATTCGCAGGAAAGCCAGGAAGCTGCGCGTCGGCAGCAAGAAATACAGCAGAAAAGGCTGGAGCAGCAAAAAGAAATTGAGAAGAAAAGAAGCCTTGGTATTAATGAACCATATCCTCTTAAATTATTGATTGCACTGGGCAAGGCCAAGAAACCGGAAATGCCAGCAGAGAATGAGAAAGCAATTAACTCGGTTTATGCCAAAAATTTATTTAACCAAGGAAGTTTATTCTTCTCCGAAATGGATTATGCGGATTCTGCGTTCATCTATTTTAACAGAATATTGACCAATTACCCGGACAGCACGATAATTCCGCAGACGCTCTTCTCCCTAGCAACTTACTACGAAACTAAGAACGATACTTTGAAGGCTGATAGTCTGTACAAAGAGATATTTGATAAATATCCGAATGATAAGCTTTACCAAGTAGTTGGAGAAAAGTTAGGATTGCTGAAAAAAGTTGATAAGAAAGTAGAAGCAAAATCGGAGGATCCGGCGGAACCCCTTTATGTTAATGCGGAAGAACTCTACTATAAGAAAAACTATTCCGAGGCTATTGATAGTTTCAAAGCAATTCCTAAAAAATTTCCCAAATCTAAGTTCGCCTCTAAATCCATTTACTATGCCGGATTGATTTATGAGGAGCAAAAAACTATGACTCAGCTGCCGTTGCTTACGCAGTTTTAGCAAAAGATTTTTCTACCGACCCGGTTGCCAGATATGCAATTCCAAAGTATGAAGAGTATAAGAATGAAAAAGAAAAAATTAGGAAAGCTGAGGAAGAGGCTAAGAAAGCAGAGGAATTAAAGAAGAAGGAAGCTGAGGATAAACTTAAAGCTGAGCAGAAAAAGGCTGAAGAACTAAATGCAGCAAACCAACCATCGGTTATAAAAGACAGCTCGG
>JBHEKZ010000529.1:0-2989 GCA_041859025.1 Melioribacteraceae bacterium
ACCCAACTGAAACTACCGGCGGTACAAACTCATATCAAATTGGTCTTGGCGCAAAAATTAACTCTATCGATAGAAACTGGAACCAAGGAACATTCGAAAGAACCGGTATTACCACAGACTTAGCTTTACAAGGACAAGGCATGTTCGTATTGAAAAATAACGGACAAAAATTCTATTCGCGCGCCGGTGCTTTTGTTTTTGATGCAGAGGGCAAATTAGTTAGTCCTCAGAATGGTGCTATTGTTCAAGGTAAAGTAGCAAGTACAGAAGGCGTTATACCTCCAGGCAACAACTTAGAAGATATTGTAATAAATACTAACATGAAACTAACAGCTGTTGATACTTCCAAAATTAATTGGGGCGGCAACTTAAAAAGCAATAGCGAGATCACCAGAACTGAAGAGGTTGTTCAAAGAGGAAATCTTAATTCTGCCGCTCTTGCTGTTGGTGAAAGTACTACAGATTATACAGTAACAGTTTATAACGAATACGGCGAGAGTTTTAGCTTTACATCTAACTACGAAAAAACTGCTGCCGATACTTACACATATAACTGGAGCTTGACTGACTCTGAAGGAACTGAACTTGATAATGGTACAATGGCTGGATTAGAATTTGAAGATGATGGAACAGGTACATGGAGACTTAATGCAGCTTCTCAAGCTATGTTTGACGGCACGGATAACAGAGTTCTCGTTTCAGGTAACAACATAGATTTTACTTTTGACGGAACAATTTTAACGCAAAACTCCAGCACAAATACTTTTAGTGCATCTGCTGATAACAACAGAGTTCCTAATGTTGTAAGCGGTTCGGTAACTGTTTATGATTCATTAGGTACTTCACATCAAGTAACACTTAAGTACACAAAAATTAGTGATAATGTTTGGACCTGGAGTGCATCAGTTCCTGGAACAAGTACTATAGACGGAAAAGAAGCTGTTACAAGAGGAACAATTGAATTTAACGCAGATGGAACTTTAGACCCGGCTAAAATATCTCCAAATGATCCTACTTTTTCATTTGATCCAACCGGCGGCGCTAATACTGTAACAATGGATTTAATTTATGGAAGCGGCTTTGGTGGTATAACTCAAACTTCGGCTAGTTCAGTTGTAAGCGCTCTTTCACAAAACGGTTCTCCGGCAGCTACTTTGTCAAACCTGAACATAGATCAGTATGGAAATATTGTTGGTATCTTCTCCAATGGTAGTTCACAAACATTAGCACAAATTATGTGCGCTACATTTAACAATTTGAACGGTCTTATCAGTACCGGCGATAACATGTATTCAGCATATGCAAACAGCGGTGAACCGTTGATAAGCAGTCTTGGTGAAGAAACCAATACAACAATTCAATCCGGTGCATTGGAACAATCCAACGTTGATCTTTCAGAAGAATTCACAAGAATGATTGTATCTCAGAGAGGTTTCCAGGCTAACGCGCGCGTAATTACAACGGCAGACAGCTTACTCCAAGAGATTACAAATTTGATTAGATAATATTATTGATTCCTCAAATTAAGCCTAAAAAGCGGCTGTAATCCTGGGATTACAGCCGCTTTCTTTTTAAACCGAAAATTATTCACACACAAAAATTAATAATCATAAGAACTATTCCGGCATCTCCAATTGCATAATATTAGCCATTTCCAAATTGCTCAATTAGATAAAAGTGCAATTTAGGCCTCTTTTTGCGTGGCATAACAATTGAAAAAATGTTAGCGTAAATCAAAGTGAAGTGGAAAATGGAACAAGACGAAAATGTAGGCACATCGGCACCCGAGACTTCCGGTGGTAAAGAAAAAAAAGGATTCAACATTAAGATTCTTCTATTTGGTCTTCCTCTGTTCATAATACAATTAGTTGCGGTTTATTTCATTACAGCAAATTTTTTGTTGAATAAGATGCATGCCAGCGCAGCAGATGAACATGGGGCGGGTAAGAAAGATTCTACAGAGGTTGCTAAAGAAGAAAAACCGTCTGAGTTTGGCAAATTCATTCACGAAATACAAGATCAGATTGTTAATCCAGTTGGCACCGATGGCAGAAGACTGGTGATGGTATCGCTAGGATTCGATGTTCCTACAGAAGAAAATAAGAAAGAACTTGAGGCAAAAGATGTATTGCTTAAAGATGCAGTACTTTCTGTAATGAGCAGCAAAGACATTACACAGCTAAGCAACATGGCATACAGAGATACTCTTAGAACAGAAATTACAAGTAGGTTACACAAGACAATGCCGGAAGTAAAAATCAATACTATTTATTTCAGTAAATATATAATACAGTAACTATGGCAGAGATACTTTCGCAACAGGAAATAGATGCGCTGCTTAATAATATTAAGAGCGGATCGGAACAGAAGATAGAATCTTCTTCTGATAAAGAAGCAATTCTTTTCGACTTCCGATTACCCAACAGAATTTCGAAAATCAGCTTCGAGTTCTAAGAAGCATTTTTGAAAATTTTGCTGAAAGTTTCAGCTCGTTTCTGGTTACGAAACTACAATCCATTGTTAACATAAATGTAACTTCTGTTGACCAAATTTATTATTCGGAATATGTGCTTTCTGTTTCCAATCCGGCTTGCCTATTTACATTTGATATAAAAGATACCGACGTAAAAGGAATTCTAGAGTTAAACAATGATTTAGCGCTTTCGTTAGTCGATAAATTACTTGGCGGAAACGGGCTGGGTTCAAAACAAAATAAAGTAATTACTCCGATTGAGCAAAAAGTGTTACGAGTTGTTGTTGAGCGTATTATGCAGGACTTAAAGAAAGGCTGGCAGACAATAGACAGCATGGATTTCGTTATTGAACGTTTTGAGCCGGATATAGATTTTGCACAGATTACATCTCAAAGTGAATCAGTGCTTTTAATTTCTTTTGAAATTCTAATCGGCGAACAATCCTTTTTAATGAACATCTGTTTTGCAACCTTTGCTTTCGATAACATTCTCGCAAGATTATCTTCGCAGAAACT
>JBHEKZ010000598.1:0-4121 GCA_041859025.1 Melioribacteraceae bacterium
ATTTAGCTGTTCATTCAATCGCTGAAGTTCTTCCTTTTGCTCAGTTACCTGGGCGTTCCTACTAACAAGAAGATCGTTAACTCTTCTCTTTGATCTGTACGCAATAAATATCGTAATTGCCGCTGCGGAAAGCAGCAATGAAATTAAAATCAAAAAATTTTGGAAATATTTTTGAATAGTATTTTCTTGCTGCAGCAGCAGGATTTCTTTATCGCGTCTCTCATGTTGAAATGCTTCCTGATATTCGGCAATCGCCTTGTTTTTTTGTTCGTTTAATAAAGAATCATTAGCACTGTCAGCAAGTTTATGAAAATCAAGAGCATTCTTGTAATCCTTCATAGCTTCATATGAATCCGCCAATCTATTCAATGAAGAAACAACACCTCTTCTATCATTAAGTTGTCTTCGTATTTCAAGTGCATCAAGCAGATATGGCAAACTTTTTTCCGGCTGTCCCATTTTAAAATATGTAAGCCCTATTCCAGATATAGATGATGCAATTCCCCTCTTATTATTCAATTCCCTTTTCAACTCAAGCGATTTATTATAATACTTAAGAGCTTCAAAATAATTCTTCTTACTTCGGAAAATAATAGCCAAATTTTCATAAGAACCGGCTACTCCAATTTTATCATTCTTCTTCAACCGCAAGTCTAAGGATTTTTGTACATGAAGCAGCGCATTGTCATAGTCGCCTTTCTTTATGTATACCAATCCCAGATGTTCATACGAAACTGCAAGTACGAGCTCTTCATTAATACTTTCGCAAATCTTTAATGCTTTATTTGAAATACTAATGGACTTTTCAAGATCATTTAGTATATAATATATTACCCCAAGATGATTATACGACTCAGCTAACGCTTTCAAATTATTAGTTTGCTCAAGAACATTTACCGATCTCAAACAGTAGTCGAGAGCTTTATCATATTCACCCTTAACATTATAAATCATTCCAATTCTATTAAGAGATTCGCCTATGCCAACATTATCATTTAATCGTTCCCTTATTTTTAAGCATAACTGATAATGCTCCATAGCTTTAGAATAATTGCTTTGTGCGTGATGACTAACACCAAGCAGATAATGTATATCAGCTTCGCCTTTAGCATAGTTATTATCTTTTGCTATTCGGAGTCCTTCTTCGCCATATTTAATTCCAATTTCAGGCATCATACGTCTATAATAATCAAGCAGATCAACATAAGCCGCAATTTTTTCAGTTAGATTCGGATTTTTCAATCTCGCAATCAGTGAATCCGGATTATCAACTGATTGAACTGCTCTAACTTCAAAACCGCCGATGGAGATGAGCGCAAATAGTATTAAGAATAATTGTTTCATTGTTTTCGATATTTGCTTCTTTTTTCTTTGAGTTCGCATATATATTTCATTATCGAAATAAAAAGAAGATTTATAACCCTATTTCTTTGTATTCCGAAAGAAAAATATATCTGCAAAATTTCACATACTTTAAAATGTTGTCAACGGACATATTTAGTTGTCGCTGTTAATTGCAGTGCAACTTTAAAATTTCACTTCTTTTCTAAAACAACATGCACTTTGACGTCTCTGAAAATAGCTCAAAGACACAAAAATGTGTTATTTCAACAGAATCATTTTTTTGACTAAGAATTTTCCAGCATACTCCAATTTGTAAAAATATATTCCCGATGATATTCGATAACGGCTCTTGTCAAACTCTGCTTGATGTGTTCCTGTGGTCAAATAGCCGTTCATTAAAATAGCTACTTCTCTTCCTAACGGATCATATAGGGTTAGTTTTATTTCTGCAGATACTGGAAGGACAAACTTAATAAGGGTCGTTGGATTAAATGGATTGGGATAATTCTGAAATAAAACGAATTCTGACGGAATTGTATTTTCCTCAGATCCAATTTTGGTGTATACGTCATTTAATAACCCGGGTGTTCCGTACAACCTGGATGATTTCCAACTAGCTGGTTGTGAATTATCGAGTTGATAATTAATAAGAGATAAAGTTGCGCCGCTTCCATTCGGGAACTGATTCCACAAACCGCTTGACGAATAAGTAACTTCATCAACAGTTTTACCTAGATTATCAATCAAATAAATACTCTCACCATCACTGCTTAATCCAAAATTTATGTTCCCGATCATTTTCTTATGAGAGGGATATAATTTTTTGAATTTTGTTGTATCTCTGCATAACACCAAATAATCTCTTGCGCCTATGGTAAAACCGTTTGAAAATACAAATTGATGAGAAATATCTTCATCTTGAAATTTCCAATTGGAAATTTCAACCGGCGCCGAATTGGGGTTATAAAATTCAATCCAGTCTTCCGTATCAAAAACTGAAGATGAGTTATAATTAATTTCATTTATAACTACTGAATTTTGAGCAGCATGCACTTCTTCAAAAACAGCAGTTAAGGAAGTATTCTTCTCAAGGATAATCGAGATTTCAGGCAAAGTTGAACTTGATACACCTTCCCATCTGACAAAGCGATAGCCGGGTAAAGCTAGCGCTTTTATTTTAAGGGGAACTTCTTTGAAGAAAATATTAGTTGAACCGTTCTTTTTTATTTCAACAGAGTAAACAAATACTTTTCCCCATGCCGGATTGTTTCTGCTGATTACCAGTGAATTGGAAGTACTTATACCAAACTTGGCATAAATATGTGCTCTCATATTTGATGGACGATTTACTGCAAATGTTTTCATAATATCTACCTGAGACTGCCATCCCGTTCCGAAAGAAATTGATTGCGGCCAGCGTAGTTTGTGTCTTGGAATTTCCGAAGCAATATCGTTGGCCATACTATCTATAACCGCAAGTACATGATTCGTTTCAAGCGTTGTGTTCATATGCGCTGCAAAACGCTGTATAAACTCATTCTTAAACTCGGTGTTTTCCAACAACTTTCTTAGCATTAATGTGGACCATGGCGGATTAGGCCATGAAGCTCCGTTGGTTGCAGTTGCGAGCTCCAATGTATTTGAATTATACATTCCATTGGAATTTCCACCGAATGTGAAATCAGTATCATAGAGCAACCAGCGCCATTTACTTCCAGACTTTCGTTCCCGCCAAAGTTTCATATTAGAACCGGGCCAATCTCCATTTGCGCCATAAATTTCTGTTATCTGATAATCCATATATTCATCAATATCTACAATGGATTTTATGTATTCGTAGTTAGCCGGATTCGTCATGTCTCTTGTAGAAAAGAAATTCATCATATCATTATATGCCACAGCATCGCCGTTTGTGGCTCTTCCTTCTTTACTAATCTCAATGAAATCAATGTTGTCTTTATCGGCACCATGATGATAAAAAGTGTAATGCTCATTCATTTTTTCGCGGATATTATGAATTCCCCAATACTTCCCGTTTATGAAAAGAATTGATGGGCGGTAGTTCGAATAATCTATCTTCATTCCTTGTTCAACTAAAGTATGAACCATACCGTCACGGAACATAGTGCGCCACCAATCCTGTCCGGAACTCCTCAAAATAAAATTGTTAAATTCGCTTATCAGTTCATCATCAAATAAACGATAGTGAAGTTTATCATCGCCATATTCCGGACGCATATAGAATGCAAGTGATTTCTGTGCATACAAGCGAGTACAACCGCCATAAATTTTTACACCTGCATTTATCTTGAAAGCAAGTGATTTATTGGCTTCAAAAAACTCCAAATTTACCGGTCTCTCCCAATCTTGATTCCAGTTTCTCGGACCGGTACTGCAATGACTGGTAACACCATTTGTTCCGGCAACGTAGATACCGGTTACATCAGAAAAGAAATTCGAAGGATCTGTGACAAGAGAGAAAACTGGAAGATCAGACTTCTCATTTATAAAGTAAGTTCTGGATTCAACCAGGCTTGATGTAAATCCATTTTTAAATGCGCGAAACCTTAATACTGTAGTCGAATCAACACGTATCGGAATTTGATAAGCTGTACTTGTTTCAACTGGAGTTGAGCCATCAATAGTATATCGGATAGTAACGCCGGCTTGGGTGTGAGAAGCCGAAACATTTAACGATGAAGAATAAAACCCGCTATTAATGCTTATTGTCGGTGGCGTTAATAGATTCAGAATTCCGGTCTCCACATTTACTGAAC